>JAHFBY010000065.1 GCA_023249835.1 Elusimicrobiota bacterium
TTAACCGGCTCTTTCCAAAAACTGCCCGATGCCATACATGACGCGATGCGGCGCAACCTCAAAGACTATCTGTTCGTTGGCGGGATGCCCGAAGCTGTAAAAGTTTTTAGTGAAAAAAATTCCATTAGGGAGTGCTTAGAAATCCACCGAAATATAATCCATTCCTTTAAAGATGACTTTGCAAAGTATGCGCCTCGCGCGGATAAGAGCTGTATGGAGCAAGTCTTTGAATCCACAGCTCAATCCGTAGGGCAGACAATCAAATATTCCCGGTTAGCGCAAAACTATTCAAATATCACTTTGCGCAAAGCGTTTCATTTGTTGACGCGGGCGCAGGTTATAAGCCCTGTCTACTCTGCTTCAGCGCAAGGGCTGCCTTTGGGAGCCGGCGCCAACACTAAGAGTTTTAAAGCATTGTTGGTAGATATAGGACTCATGCAAAGCCTTTGTGATATCCATATTGAAAAAGAATATAGAAAAGATGATTTTTTAGATATCTACCGCGGGGCTTTGGCTGAACAGTTCGTAGGGCAGCACCTCTTATCTTTAAAAGATAGGAATTTGTATTTTTGGACCAGAGACGCTAAAAGCTCAACCGCAGAGGTGGATTATCTAACTCAAATGAACGGGGAGATCGTTCCCATTGAGGTGAAAAGCGGATCCAGCGGAAAGCTTAAAAGTTTGCATCTCTTGCTGCAAAGCGCGCCGCATATCAACCGCTGTTTAGTGTTTCAAGATTCAGTTTACAGCGAAATCCCGGAGCAAAAGTTAACGTTCGTTCCGCTGTACTACGCATCGTCTCTAACTCTAGAAAGATAAAGCATGAGGCAGACACGCCCACTTACATACCATTTGCAAAACCAGGGTTTAATTTTTTTTGCGAAAGATAGGAAAACGATTAATTTTTGGTGTAGAAGTCTTGCAGGGAACGGACTGTGAGTCGGGACGCCCCGCCTTTAATTAGGATGCTGAGACTTTCTTGTAGGGCGCGCAACGCGGAAAGCGTTGTAAAAATGGGCACGTGGTGGCGCAAGGCGGCGCGCCGGATTTCGTAACCGTCTGCGCGCGAGCTGCGGGTAGGCGTAGAGGTGTTCACTAATATTTGCACTTCCTTGTTGCCCACTAAATCTACAACGTGGGGTCGTCCTTCCGCGATCTTTTTAACTTTGTCCACGGCCAGTCCATGCTTGCAAAAATATTTAGAGGTCCCATCCGTGGCCGTTAACTTAAATCCCATTTGGTTAAGCGCTTTGGCCATCGGCAAAGCTTCGGCTTTATCTTGATCTTTAAGCGAAAAAAGAATGTTGCCGGACAAGGGAATTTTGTTGCCCGAAGCGGCTTGAGATTTGTAAAAAGATAAGGCAAACTCTTTGTCTATACCCATAACTTCACCGGTGGATCGCATTTCCGGCGTCAGTAATACGTCTGAACCGGGGAAACTGGCCCAGGGTAGGACTGCTTCTTTAACGGCAATATTGTTGTTTTTAGTTTCCCCGTATTTCAGTGAAAATCCGTAGCTTTTTGCCAAATCTTCAATCAACTTGCCCACCATGAGCTGGGCGGCAATTTTTGCAAGAGGCACGCCCGAAGCTTTGCTGACAAAGGGAATCGTTCGGGAAGCGCGGGGATTTACTTCTAAAATAAAAACCTTTGTCCCCTGAATCGCGTATTGTATGTTGAGCAGTCCCTTAATTTTTAATTTTTGCGCTAAAAGCCGGGTCGTTTTGACGATTTCTGCAATTACTTTTTTGGACAGGGTTTGCGGGGGCAGGATGCAAGCCGAGTCCCCGGAGTGCACGCCCGCATGTTCAACGTGTTCCATGATCCCGCCGATATAGAGGTCTTTACCGTCTGACAAAGCGTCCACGTCCACTTCTTTAGCCGAATCCAAAAAGCGATCGATGAGGATCGGACGCTCAGGAGAGGCCATTACAGCTTGAGCCACGTAATCGGTGAGCATCCCTTCGTCATAAACGATCTGCATCCCGCGCCCGCCCAAAACATAGGATGGACGAACCATCAAGGGGTATCCAATCTTCTTTGCCACCTGTTTGGCTTGCGGCACGGACCTGGCGTTGCCGTAAGGCGGGTGACTGATCTTTAAGCGCTTTAAGAGCGCGCCAAACCTTTGCCGGTCTTCAGAAAGGTCAATCGAGTCAGGAGTGGTGCCCAAAACTTTGACCCCGGCGTTCGCCAAAGATAAAGTGAGGTTTAGAGGGGTTTGGCCGCCAAACTGCACGATCGCTCCCCAGGGCTTTTCTTTCTCAATAATGTTCATCACGTCTTCAAATGTCAGGGGCTCAAAATAAAGCCGGTCAGAAATATCGTAATCCGTAGAAACGGTTTCCGGATTGCAGTTGACCATGATCGTGCGGTACCCTAATTGGCTCAAAGCCATTACCGCATGCACGCAACAATAGTCAAACTCAATGCCTTGTCCGATGCGGTTGGGTCCTCCGCCCAAAATCATGATTTTCTTTTCGTCTGAGACTTCGCCTTCATCTTCTTCTTCGTAAGTGGAGTAAAAATAAGGGGTTACGGCAGGAAATTCTCCGGCACAGGTGTCCACAACTTTATAGGTGGGAAGCACCCCTAATTTTTTGCGCAAGTCTCTTACTTTAAGTTCTTGGGTTCCGGTACAATAAGCAATCTGTTTATCCGAGAAGCCGTATTGTTTGGCCTGCTTGATCAACTCTCTGCTCAGCGGTTTTTTTCTCGTTCGCAACTGATTTTCCAATTCTAATATTTCCGCAATTTGCTCTACAAACCAAGGGTCCACGCTCGAAAGAGCGGATACTTCCTCTGCCGTTAACCCAACTTGCAATCCGGCTTTAATCGAAAATATTCGCTCAGAAGTCGGGGTCCTGATTTTTTTCTTTAACGATTCCAGAAAATCTTTAAAAGCCGCGCTGTTTTTAGTTTTATTCTTTAAAACTTCTTCGACTTCTTTAACTTCCGCTTTTCCGTCCGCCCCCAATCCGTCGCGCCCGATTTCCAGGCCGCGTATGGCTTTTTGCAACGCCTCTTTAAAAGTCCGGCCAATGGCCATGACCTCGCCCACGGATTTCATTTGGGTGTTCAATGTTTGGTCCGTGCCGGCAAATTTTTCAAAAGCGAAACGCGGCACTTTGACCACGCAATAGTCAATCGTAGGTTCAAAACAAGCGGGCGTTTTCCGGGTGATGTCGTTAGAAATCTCATCTAAGCGATAGCCAATAGCAAGTTTAGCCGCAATTTTGGCGATTGGAAAACCGGTTGCTTTGGAAGCCAGAGCTGAAGAGCGTGAAACTCTAGGGTTCATTTCAATGACCACCACGCGCCCGTCTTTGGGGTTTACAGCAAACTGAATGTTGGATCCGCCTGTTTCCACTCCAATCGCGCGAATGCAGACGAAGGCCATGTCGCGCAGTCGTTGATACTCTTTATCGGTTAAAGTTTGAGCCGGCGCCACGGTAATGGAATCTCCGGTGTGCACGCCCATAGGGTCAAAATTTTCAATGGAACAGATGATGACGCAGTTGTCAAAGGAGTCCCGCATCACTTCCAGTTCATACTCTTTCCAGCCTAAAACTGATTCTTCAATCAGGATTTCCTTAATAGGGCTCAAGTCCAAAGCCCGGGTTGCCGCGTCAATGAATTCTTCGCGCGAATAAATAATAGAGGACCCGCTTCCTCCCAGCGTAAAGGACGCGCGAATGATGAGGGGGAACCCAATGTTTTTGGCAATTTCTTCGGCCTCGTTCAAATTGTACGCAATGCCGGACTTGGGGACTTCTAGACCGGCTTTGATCATGGTTTCTTTAAATAATTTGCGGTCTTCTGCCTTTTGAATGGAATCGAGTTTAGCGCCGATCAGTTCCACGCCATATTTCTTTAAAATGCCTTTTTCTGCCAATTCCACAGCCAGGTTAAGCGCGGTTTGTCCGCCTAAAGTCGGCAGGATAGCCTCGGGCTTTTCCCGTTCAATGACTTTTTCTAGGAATTCTAAACTGAGCGGTTCCACGTAGGTAGCGTCCGCCAGCTCCGGGTCAGTCATAATGGTTGCGGGATTAGAGTTGATCAAAACCACCCTAAAACCTTCGCTTTTTAGGGCCCTTAATGCCTGGGTCCCGGAATAGTCAAATTCACAGGCTTGTCCAATGACAATGGGGCCGGAGCCAATGATGAGTATAGTTTTAATGTCTGTTCTTTTGGGCATAATTAAATTAAGCTTTGTTCTAAGCGTTTGCCCCTATATTTTTTGATCTTATCGATAAATCGGTCAAATAGGTAGCTTGAATCGTGCGGTCCGCCGGAAGATTCTGGATGGTACTGCACGGAAAATACCGGGAGCTTTTTGTGGGTTAACCCTTCCAAGGTATTGTCGTTTAAATTAATATGAGTGGCCAAGAGATCACTGCCCAGTGAGTTGGGGTCAACGGCAAACCCGTGATTTTGCACTGTAATCTCTATTTTTCCGGTGGCGAGGTCTTTAACCGGATGGTTGCAACCGCGATGCCCAAATTTTAATTTATAAGTTTTTGCTCCCAGGGCCAGGCCCAGGAGTTGATGTCCTAAACAAATTCCAAAAATCGGAATTTGTTTCCCGTTTTGTTCCATGGAACTGATCAGGCTCTGAATTGTTTGGGTGGCATAAGTCACTGCCGCGGGATCGCCCGGACCATTGGACAACATGATCCCGTCCGGCTCCTGGGCCAGGATTTCCTTATAAGTTGTTTGGGCGGGCACAACTCTCACGCTGCATCCGCGGTTCGCCAAAGAGCGCAGGATGTTGTGTTTAATCCCAAAATCCATGATCACAACGCGAAAGGGACGCGCTGCCCGCTTTACGGATGATTTTCCGTTGCCCCATCTCCATTCCGGAACCTCCCAATCATAGGCTGATTTGCAGGTGACTTCTTTGGCCAGGTCTAACCCATCCATTTTGGGAAATTGGCTTAATTTTTTCTTTAAGCGGGTCAAGTTAGAGTCAGTGGTGGACAGGATGCCGCGCATAGCGCCCACATCGCGGATATGTTTAGTAAACGCGCGCGTGTCCAATCCCGAAATGGCCGGCACGCCGCGTGCTTTTAAAAAATCTTGCAGGCTTTGCTGGGCGCGCCAATTAGAGTGCCTCCGGCTAAACTCCTTGACCGCCAATCCCTCGCAATGACAGGCCGCTGATTCCATGTCCTCAGTATTGGTTCCTACGTTGCCGATGTGCGGTTCGGTCATGAGGATGATTTGCCCTTTATAGGAAGGGTCGCTCAGAATTTCTTGATAACCGGACAGAGAGGTGTTGAACACGACCTCCCCCATTTTTTCAACGGGAGCTCCGAAAGATTCACCTTGCGCGTAAAGGCCTGATTCTAAAACTAGGATGGCGTTTCTTTTCTGCATATCATTATGAATTATTTATCCCAAACTATTATAGCAAAAAAAATATAATAAAAAAGTTGACAAGCAGTAACATATAAAATATACTAACATTCCGTTGTAATTCCCAAGAACAAAGACGTTCGAACGGCGCAGCAAAGTTGCTGAATGTGATCCCAAGTTCGTTTTGGGGGTTGTGTGCAGACGATTTGCCTGTCTTATTGCAGTGGAGGTGAAAAGTCTTAATTTTGCAGCGAGGACTAAAACCGTGAAAAAAATTGAGTGCATTGTTAAAGGGGAAAAACTAGACGCCGTGATTGAGTCTCTGCGCATCAATGGCGTTCCCGGTGTGACCGTGACCGAAGTTCGAGGTTTTGGCACGCAAAGAGAAGTTTCGCCGGAACCGGTGTTAAAGCCAAAAGTGAAGTTAGAAATTTATTGCGATGATGCGCAATCTGAAGCTTTGGTTAAAAACATTACTGAAGTGGGTAGAGCCGGCCAAATGGGAGACGGCAAAATTGCGATCATTGATGTGGAAAACTTGATCCGAATCCGTACCGGCCAAGAAAACACAAAGGCGCTTTATTAATTAAGGAAAGTTGTTTTAAATGAGTTGTACGAACAAAAAAATAAGGAGGAAGTAAAATGATAGGAGAAAACAGTAACAACAATAAGACGTCTTTTGCGGTCTGCATGCGGACCTTGGCGCTTTCCATGGCGTTATTGCCGTCGGTAAGTTTGGTGCGCGCAGAAATGCCTAAGATAACCGGGTTTGTGGATACCACCTATAATTATAATTTTAATAGGCCGGCTTCCACCTCTACAGCGTTTCGGAGCTATGACAACGCGGCTAACACCATACTCTTAAACAATGCGCAGCTCAATATTTCGGGCAGCGTAGGCGAAAATACAGGATATGTTATTGAGCCCAGCTTCGGTTCGGACGCGGCGCTTAACACTTCTGCCGGTTCCGGCGCAGCGGACGACTTTGATTTGCAAGAAGCTTATATCACCTACAAAGTGCCTAATGCTCCGATTGATTTTAAAGCGGGTAAATTTGTTACTTTGGAAGGTATCGAAGTGATTGAATCAAAGGACAATTTTCTCATCAGCCGCGGTTTCCTGTTTGGCTTGGCAGAAAACTATACCAACATCGGCGCCATGACGACCGTGTCCGCTCCTAAAATCGTTTCTTTAAGCGTGGGTATGATCAACGGCTGGGACGTGATGCGCGACAATAATACCGGCAAATCTTTGATCAGCAAAATCGGCTTGAATTTCGGAGATATGTTAAACGGTGGATTCGTGGTTTACTATGGACCGGAAAAGTCAGGAAACACGAACGATCAAAGGTTTTCCTTTGACAGCACCTGGTTTTCTAAACCTTGCGATAAATTAACTTTAGCGCTCCAGTTTAATGCCGGCACTGAAGAAAAGTCGGCTGCTGCAGGAACGGTTAATGCAGGTGGTTTATCCCATTGGTATGGAGCCTCATTTCAACCCAAAATTAAGTTGTGCGATCGCACCAGTTTAGGCGCGCGTTATGAGTGGTTTCAAAGCTTAGACGGAGACCGCGCTACCTCTGCGAACGCCCTTGTTCCACCAGGCATAGTGCTGCAAAACTTGAGCATTGCTCCAACCTTGAACTTGACTGAAAGCTTAATGTTCCGGGTAGAATATCGCTATGATTGGTCTTCTCAAGTTGCGTTTGAGACTGCTGACGGCAGCTTTTCTAACTCAACTCAGAACACCCTTAGTTCCCAGGTTATTTACAGCTTCTAACCTAAAGTTAGTTTGAAGAATTACTAAAAAAGAGTTCCGGGCATTTTGGCATGTTTAATGCAGGCCATTATGCCCGGACTCATTTTTTTTGACAACCCTGATTTTTAATAATAGACTATTAGAACAGTGAAAAAATATCTTTTACTTCTCCTCATTCCGTTAGTTTTATCTTGCGGTTCCAAATCTGCCAAGGAGCCCGTTGCCGTTGCCAAGATAGGACAAAGCGCGCCGGATTTTGAACTGCGCACCATCAATGGAAAAAAAATTAAGCTCTCTAACTATAAAGGTAAAGTGGTGTTGCTTGATTTTTGGGCCACTTGGTGCGGTCCTTGCCGAATGAGCACTCCCGTTCTTTCCCGTTTAGACCAGAAATATAAAGGCAAAGGACTCGTTATTTTAGGAGTGAGTTTGGACGAAGATGAATCCCAAGTTTTGCCCTACGTAGAAAAAAATCATATAGAGCATACCATTGCTTACGGCGGAACCAGCAACGTGGGGAACATTTACAAGGTTCGCGGCATCCCTGCATTTTTTATCATAGATCAAGCTGGAATGATCCAAAAGAATTTTACGGGTTTTCATCCTGATTTTGAAACGGAATGGATAAATCAAATTGATCAGCTTTTGGCTAAAAAATAAATAGATTTAGGTTTAACTTTTTCTGCGTTT
>JAHFBY010000417.1 GCA_023249835.1 Elusimicrobiota bacterium
TTTAGCGGCTGACCGTAAAATTATAACCCCAAACCAAGATGGACGGAGCGACGCCGCCACCTGGGAAAAAGCCGAAAGCGTGACAGTCTGGACACTGGAAGGCGCTAAAATTTGGAGTCAACAAAAAGAGCATTTAGATGGACGCGCTATCCAATGGAACGGAGTGAGTGAAAACGGCGAAGCCGCGGACAGCGGACCTTATCTATATCAATCTCTTTTGCCGGAAAACGATCCCTACTATGGCATTTTGCTCATTGTGCGTTAGATTTTTTCTGGCAACCCTGGTTTGCTCCGCGCTCAGCGCGAAGGTAAAAGCAGCCCTATTAGATAACAAGCCCTCGGCCAGATCCACAGCTTTAGGCAGCGCCTACACCGCGCTCGCATCGGGCTCGGAAGCGCTCTATTGGAACCCGGCCGGGCTCTGCCCCTTAAACGCCCGCGAACTTTCTTTAACCATGGCGCAGCCTTATTCAGCCTTAAACATTCAATCCAACCAAATCAACGCCGCAACCGGTTTTAAAAATACAACCGCTCTGGGGATAGGTTTTAGCCAGTGGCGTATTGGTAACCTGTATCGAGAAGAAACTATTATTTTAGGCGCGGGCCTGACGCTAAAAAAACTGCCCTTGATAAAATCATCGTGGAAGGTTTCCGCAGGCCTAAACATTAAAATTTTTCGACGCGCATATAGTCCGGACAGCGACGCGTTGGCCGCGGAATCCGATTCTAACGGCAAACTCCCATCCGATTATCCATTGGCCCACAACTACGTTAGCAATGCCAGTTTTGATTTAGGGGCAAGGGCCGCCTGCGGGCCAAACATCTTAGTTGGACTTATGGTTCAGGACATTTTGGAGCCAAACGTCGGGTTTTACCAAAACGAGGCGTTG
The DNA here is from genome assembly GCA_023249835.1 of Elusimicrobiota bacterium. Taxonomy (GTDB): domain Bacteria; phylum Elusimicrobiota; class Elusimicrobia; order 2-02-FULL-39-32; family 2-02-FULL-39-32; genus JAHFBY01. The sequence goes on from JAHFBY010000417.1 coordinate 891, forward strand.
CGCCGCGGTTATCGATTGGGCGCAGCCTATCAACTCCATCATTGGAGCATTATCGAAAAAATAAATTTTAATTTTGACCTCTCTGTGCGGTCCAATGCCAAACCCCAACCCTACGCCGGGATTGAAGCCTGGCTCCCCGGCCAGAAAATAGCTCTCCGCGCAGGCGCAAATAACGGAGAAATAAATTCTGGTTTTGCCGCGCATAAAATATTTGGCCGGGCGCTATTACGAATCGATTACGCCTACCTCAACCGGCTGCACCAAGAGTCCACCCCCTGGGGCGCCCACCGCATTACCTTGACGATACGGTTTGAAAACCAAGGCCAAATCAATGAAAGGACAAAATAAAAATCCGGCAGGAAAAGCGTTGGCACACTATCCCTCCCGAACCAAGGGTTATTTGATATAATATATGTTTATGACCATTGAAAGAATTTTAGAAGAACTTATTAAGATCTTTGTAAACATCGTTGTTCCCGGGTTAGCCGGCATCACGTTTTTCGCTTTAGCAAAGTTCGTTAAACATATCGCGCCTTTGCGCGCTTTGGTTTCAAGCGCGCAAACTTACAAAGCAGCGTTTTGGGGGTTTTTAATTTTTGGCATTTACCTTTGCCTACGGCCAGTACAAGTACTGGCCGGACCTCACCCTTGGCCCTTGATTATTTCCTGTTTGCGCGAATTCTTGCTGATCGGCATCTTTGGACCGGCAGGACTCGTGGCCATATTAACGCTCTGCTACGGATCAGAAAAAATATCAAAGTATTGGGTCATGGTTATTTTTCTCTTGGGCATTGGCCTGGCAGTTCTTTTCTGCCTGGCTAATGCCATGGCCATTGGCGGGTCAAAAGAAATCGTTAAACTCGGCAAACTCACGGCCTACGATGGATTGTGGTATGACAGCGGCGCAGAGAACGTTTCTCAACTCATGCTAATTCTTTTCGTAGTGCGCTTAATTAATCCTGCTTTCTTTTTATTTATAGCCGGCACGCTGGTGATCTACCATTCCATCCGTTACCCCGAACAGAAAAAAAAGCAATACGACAACATGCCTAAAAAACTGCTCATCCTGGGATGTTCAGTTTATACTTTCGTGATTGCGCTTGTGGCGGGCAGCCTTTTTTACGGGTTTCGCAGCGTGCCTGACCAATGGGCGATCTACCACTTTGGCGCGCTCATTGCCGGAATTTTAGAAACCATATCGCTGTCCATGCCCGTCCGTAAAGAAGTTCAAATCAGTGAACATGCAGATTAACTTTCTTTCCTGCACAAATTGATATAATCATCTAATATTCATTTGCTCGCGCTAGTTTTATACTAGTGCTATGCCCTGTTCTTATCCGTACTTTTTTTTATTAATATTCACTTTGTCCGTCCTTAGCCGTTGCCTGCTAAACTGCTCCCCATGTCCGCTGAACGTTAACAATATTTCAGGGATCATCAGCGAAGTCGCCCCCTCTATCCCCCCTTCTCTAGGTGGAGATTTTATTGAGCTCCACATGGACAATAACGCCGGACTCTGCGGAGCAAGCCTTTGGGAAGGAGAACAGTTAATCAAAATATTCCCGGCAGTCACGCCCAATAATG
>JAHFBY010000066.1 GCA_023249835.1 Elusimicrobiota bacterium
TTGGCGCAATCGTTTTTTAATAGCCGGCATTCACTCTGGGTTTAAGCAGTTAATATTTCTATTTTTATTATTTTATCCTATGTTAATGGCGCGAGATATCCTTCGTTACGCTAGGAAAGACCGCTACGGTTCTATCCCGTATCTGTTTGGCGGTCTGGTTCAGTTTTTGCAAATGACTCTATTGGGCCAAGCAGTGAGGCCGTATAGTCTGCCGGCCAAAGGTAGAGATAAGTGAACAGGATGATCGACGGCTATTTGCTGCGCAACCGGTTGTTGCGGAAGGCGCTTAAGGTTATGGATCAAACGATGGGTCTCTTTGGCTTGTTGCGCCAACGCCGGCCCGTGCCGACTGATGTTAAAAAAATATTGGTCATAAAGCCGGACCATTTGGGCGACGTGGTGCTCTCTTTTTCCATACTTCCCGCCTTAAAGAAAAAGTATCCCCAAGCGCAAGTTCATTTTCTTTGCGGCCGGTGGGCAAAAGAGTTAGCGGAGGGCAACCCGTATATTTTTCAAGTGCATTATTTGGACCATTTTATGTTGAACCGGCAGGGGGGCGGGGGACGCTTTAAAAAGCTTGGGGTGTTTGTTTGCGACTTGCGGAGCTTTTATCAAACGGTTCGTAGAGAACGGTTTGACTTGGCGCTAGATTTGCGCGCTTATTTCCCGAACTTCCTGCCATTTTTATTCTTTGCGGATATCCGCTGTAAAATCGGATTTAATACGGCTGGCTTTGGTTTTGTTTTAGATCGTTCGATTGCGTGGCGGGAAGACGTGCACGAAACAGAGCATTTCCTAGACGTGGTTAAAGCGCTGGATTTGGAAGCTGAAATAAAGGAGATTGATTTAAGTTATTTAGTGCGCGGGTCTAAACAGCCCGGTAAAAAAATATGCGTGCTTCATCCGGGAGCCGGCAGGCGCGTTAAACAGTGGGACCTAAAAAATTGGCAGGAATTGGCCGTACATTTATCTGCCCAGGGCTGGCATGTTCGTGTGACGGGCGGGGGTAAGGACCGCGCTTTGGGAGAGTCCATTACTTGCGGTCTTAACGCCCAAAACCTTTGCGGAAAAACAACCATTCCAGAGTTGGCGCAAGCGGTCTATGAGTCAGATTGTGTGATTGGGGTAGATTCGTTTGTGGCGCATTTGAGCGCTGCCTTGGGAGTGAAAACTATTGCCCTGTTTAACGGCATTGAAAAGCCGGGACAATGGAAACCGTTGGGAAAGGACGTGCGGGTATTGGTTAAGGAAGTGGAATGTTCGCCATGTTTTTTAAAAGCGGGTTGCGCGGAAATGAACTGTATGCAGCATTCCTTAACGAACCTTATCAGGGAGTTAGAGGCGTGAGGGTAGCGGCGGTACTGCCCCTTTTTTTGTTTCCAGGGCTGCTGATTATTTTCAGTCAATGCAAGTCCGTATACGATTCGGAGGATTGGCTTAAGAGTTTAACGCATATCGTTGTAGTCTCGCTTTCGTTTTGGGTTCACCTTTATTGGCTGACCATGCTTCTGCCCGTAACGTTATCCCGCCTTTATTATTTATTTGCCGGTATATTTGCCGTAATTTTCCTCTACAAGTTAATTGCCAACCCCAGTTCGGCCGCGCTGTTAAAAATCAAGATCACAAGGGAAAATCAAGCGCTTTGCGCGCTGTTATTATTGTTAATAGTTTTGCGATTTGTCCCGTTCGGGGACCGCATTACGGGTTCGGTAGGCGATATGACCCAACACAACTATATGACAAAAATTATCATGCTCAACAACGGATACTCCCGCTCTTATGAACCGGTGGTTCCCTTTGAACATTTCGGCGAATATCCGTTGGGTTTCCACACTCTATCGGCATTAATGGCCATGGCAGGGCCATTACTTTTTTATCGGGCGACCAATTGGCTTAGTTGTCTTTCTTTAGTTTTAATCACTTTAGCGCTTGCCTTTCACCTTGCGCGCAAAGTTCCCAAATCTTTCGCCCTGTCCGGCGCAACGTTTATAATCATGTTGGTTCATTACCCGCAGTTTTTAAACCAGTGGGGGTCGGCTACGACCCTTTGGTCGGTCTGTTTCTTAGCTTTTGGCTATAACTTTTTAGAAAGCGAGGAGTTGTGGCAGGGCCGGAAACTTGGATTTTGGGAACAGGCGGCTTTAGGATCTTTGCTTGCTGCCGGGGCATTGACCCACTTGATCGTGCCCATTGGTTTTTTATTTTATCTAGCGGTCAACCTCATTGTTAAGCGACGCCGGTTTGCGGACGTTTTTGGTCTTTTGCCGGCAATTCTTTGGGCAGCGCTTGCCATGTTGCCGTTTTTTATTAATTTCAATTTTCACGTGGTGGGACAATCTGCGCAAGCCATTCATTTTGGACACGCTCAGAGTTTGTCTAAAATACTTGAACCCTTTCATACGAGTCAGTGGGGGGGGCTCAAACTCATAGGAGAAAGCGCGGTGGGTTTTGCTTTTGTGTTTGGCCCTGCGTATGTTTTTCTATTGGCAACGTCTGCTGCGTTCTTAGTATGGAAAAAGGAAAGCAGCAGGGTTTTATGGTCATGCGCTGGATCCGTATTGCTCTATGTCCTTTTATTTTGCTCGTTTAAAACCGATTTTTTACCTTTATCGCATTTAATTCAAACCGAGCGTTTTCATTATTTTTTATTATGGCCCTGCTCAACTTTAATCATTTTAGCGCTTAATTCGTTGCGGCAAAACATGAAATGGGGGATCAAGGCAGGGGGGGGGCTTCTTTTCTTAGTTTTGTTTTATGCCAATGCGCGTGATTTAGCCGGGCGCTCTTTCGAGTCTCATTACACAACTTATAAATTTGACGGACGCTGGATCCGCTTCTTAGCTCGGGACGCGCTTTTGGGCAGTTATTTTGCGGCAGCTTTAGATAAGGCGAACGCCTCTTTAACAGGGGAAGACATCGAGGCGTTTAATTGGGTTAAAGAAAGTATAGACCGCGACGCAGTTTTCCTCTATAATTATGGGGACGGCGGGGCTCTGCTCAGTTCAATTGCGGAGCGGAAAACGTTTAGTCCTCATGGTATGGAGGTTTGGCATGGAAAAGAACTTGCGGAGTGGCAGCATCAAAACCCTCCTACCCATATTTATGTGGGCAAATCAGCCAACCCTAAATATGAGAAGCTTTACTCTGCGCCTGCCTTAGACGCACAGTCGGATAAATATGTTAAGCTCTATGATCGTAGGGGCGTTTCAATCTATAATATAGTGAAAAGGAACTGACATGGCTAAACTTTCAATTATCATTCCGGTTTATAACGAGAAACTCACTCTTCCGGAAATCCTTAAAAAGGTGAACAAGGTCCCCTATGAAAAGGAAATTATCATCGTGGACGATGCTTCCTCGGATGGAACTTCCGCGTTGTTAAAAGGGATGAATGACCCCAACATCAAAATTATCTATCATTCTTTTAATCAAGGTAAAGGCGCCGCTATCCGCACGGCTAAAGCGCACGTTACCGGAGACGTGGTGCTCATTCAAGATGCAGATTTGGAGTATGACCCGAAAGATTACCCGATTTTGCTTGAACCCATTTTGGATGGACGGGCAGACGTGGTTTATGGGTCGAGGTTTTTGGGCGGCCCGCATCGGGTTCTGATGTTTTGGCATTATTTCGCCAATATGTTGTTCACTTTAATCACGAATATTCTTTATAACATTAATTTGACGGATATGGGCACGTGTTATAAAGTGTTTCGCGCAGACGTCTTTAAGGACATAAAAATACGCAGCAACCGGTTTGGTTTTGAGCCGGAAATCACGGCTAAAATTTGCAAAAAGAAGCTGCGCATTTATGAGTCGCCTATTTCTTACAGCGGGCGCACTTATGAAGAAGGAAAAAAAATTACTTGGACAGACGGGTTCGCTTATATCGTTTCGTTGATCCGGTTCCGTTTTTGCGATTAAATTGATTTCTGTTGGCTTTGACGCGCGCATGTGCAGGCATTCCGGCATTGGCACCTATATCCGGAGCCTTTTGCAAAGGTTGACCTTAAAGTTGGAGTATGATTTCACTTTATTTGGCAAGTTAGAGCAAATCGTCAATTACCCGGCAAAAAAAGTAAGCGCAGAATTTCCCATCTATTCTTTGCGAGAGCAGTTCCTCCTGCCCTATTTATTGGAAAGGCACCCTGTAAAACTCCTGCACTTGCCGCACTATAACGTCCCTTTGGGATATTCAGGCAGAATTGTGGTTACGATCCACGACCTCATCCACTTAAAGTTTCCGCCTTCTCGGGCGGCTTATTTTTATGCCCGCACAATGCTGGAAGCGGCTTGCCGGAAAGCCGCTATGATCCTGGTGAACTCCCAGAACACAAAGAACGATTTAATGGAAATGCTGGGGGTAAAAGAGGAAAAAATTATGGTGTCCCTTTTGGCGGTGGAACCGGAAGAGGAAACTCAAAATAAAGAGCTGTTAGCTTTAAAAAAAGAGCACGTTCTTTTTGTCGGCAATATTAAGCCGCATAAAAATGTGATCACTTTAATCCGCGCGTTTAAAAAAGCGCAGATTAAAAATCCGGATTTAAAACTTGTCATTGTCGGCAAAGATTTCATGCCCGATCTTACCGCGCTCTATCGCGGTGATCCCGGCATTGAATTTTTAAACGAAATTAGTCCGCAGAAAATAAAACATGTTTATTGCCGCTCGCGCCTTTTAGTGCTTCCCTCCTTTTACGAAGGGTTTGGCCTGCCAATTTTGGAAGCGATGCGGTGGGGGGTTCCAGTGGCTTGTTCAAACGTTGCTTCAATGCCGGAGGTGGCCGGTGAGGCCGCTTTGTTTTTTGATCCGCAAGATGTAGGGGGACTGGCGCAAATTATTTCAGACGTTTGGGAAAGTGAAAGTGTGCGGCAAGGTTTAATCCGCAAAGGGTACGTTCAACTGGAAAAATTTTCTTGGGACCGTTGCGCGGAACTTACCGCGCAAGTGTATGAGCGTTCTTTGGTCCCAGGCAAATGAAAGTAGCTTTGTTGCATGATTGGATCACGGGCATGCGCGGCGGGGAAAAAGTTTTGGAGCTCATCAGCGGATTTTTTCCGCAAGCGCCCATCTACACCTTGCTGCATGTTCCTGGATCAGTAAGCCCTGCCATTGAGAGCCACCCCATTCACACCAGCTTTATCCAAGGGCTTCCCTTAGCTAAAGAAAAATATCGATACTATTTGCCGTTCATGCCCATGGCAGTAGAGTCTTTAGACTTATCTGGTTACGACTTAATCATTTCTACCAGCCACTGCGTGGTCAAAGGCTGCATGAAAAGAGAGGACGCAATCCATTTGTGCTGCTGTTTTACGCCCATGCGCTACATTTGGGACCAGTACGATTTCTATTTTGGCCCTGGGCGCAGTTCTATGCTTTCGCGGTTGGCCATGAAAACGGTCCGTCCCTATTTACAGAATTGGGACGTTGTCTCCTCCGCGCGCGTAAGCGAATATATCGCGATTTCCGAATTCATCCAGCGCCGCATAAAGCGCTATTACCGCCGCGACTCTACAGTCATTTACCCGCCGGTAGACACGGACTATTACGTCCCGGGTGGAAAGGCCCATTTTCCCCGAGAAGATTATTATTTGATCGTCTCAGCCCTGGCGCCCTACAAGCGGGTGGACTTGGGCATTGAAGCTTTCAATCGTTCAGGAAAAAAATTAAAGGTCATCGGCACCGGACAATCTGCCAATGATTTAAAAGCCATGGCCAAACCCAACATCGAATTCTTAGGCTGGCAGTCCGACGAGAGCATCCGCAATCATTACCAATCCTGCCGGGGCTTAATCTTTCCCGGCATTGAAGATTTTGGAATCGTTCCGCTGGAGGCGCAAGCCTCCGGCGCCCCTGTCCTAGCCTTTGGCGCCGGAGGCGCGTTAGAGACTATCATTGATCAAACCACCGGCCTATTTTTTAAGGAACCCACCGCCCAGTCCCTGCTCAACGGGCTAACGGAGTTTGAAAAAATAAATTGGAACCCCCAGAAAATCCGCGACCAATCCCTAAAATTCAGTAAATCCGCCTTCACCCAAAAAATGAAATCGTTTATTGAAGAAAAGTCTGGGTTCAGGTTTTAGGAAAATCGGGAAGTTTTATGTTCCTGCGAAGCATTGATATTTATAAAGTATTAGTTTATAATTCTCATTATGACTATTATTCATAGGGCCATCGAAACGGAGGTTCTTAAAGGGGCGCGGCTTTTTTCCGGGCTTTTGCTTACTGGTCCCAGGCGCGCGGGAAAAACCACCCTGCTTAAAAAGCTCTTCCCTAATGCGGAGTATTATCTGTTGGAAGATCCGGATATGGTTGACCGCATAGGGAGCGATCCCCGTTCTTTTTTAGACGGTCTAAGAACTCCTGTTATTTTGGATGAAATACAAAACATTCCAGAGTTGTTCGGGTACATTCGTGCCCGCATGGATGCGCAACCTCAAAAAAAAGGACAATGGCTCTTGACCGGTTCGCAAGAAGCGCCTCTCATGCGGGGGATAACCGAGTCCATGGCAGGAAGAATCGCAATTTTTAATTTGTTTCCTTTTTCAACCCAAGAATCCAGCAAGGTCTCTTTTTTTGCCGGTGGTTTTCCGGAAGTTTTGGCGCACCCTAGTGCGCGAGAACTTTATTTTCGTTCCTATATACAGACCTATTTAGAGCGAGATGTTCGCAACATTACCGCTGTGCGCGACCTGTCAACATTTCGTCGATTTTTATCCCTATTGGCGAGCCGTTCTGGCACGATTCTTAATCGGGCGGAACTTGCCGCGCCTTTGGGGGTCTCGGTTCCGACAATATCGGAGTGGATTGGAGTCTTAGAAATTACATCCCAAGTGATCATGGTTCCGCCATTTTATGAAAATTTTGGCAAGAGGTTGATTAAATCTCCTAAAATTTATTTTATGGATGGCGGGCTCCTTTGTCATTTATTGGGAATGTATTCTGAGAAGGCTTTGTTTCAATCTGTTTTTCTGGGACCGGTTTTTGAGGCATTTGTGGCGTCGGAAATTGTCAAGGTTCAAGTGAACGCAGGGCGTAGAAAGGAAATCTATTACTTTCGCGATCAGCAAGGGTTGGAAATAGATTTTTTGGTTCCGAAAGATTCGCAAAGGCTAATGTTTATAGAAGCAAAAGCTACTCGAACGCTTAGTTCCAAAATGGGAGATCCCTTAGAACGCTTGTCGCCTACTGCGGCAAAGTATAAGGTGTCAAAAACCATAGTTCACTTAAACCTTAAAAAGGGAACTCAACCATTCCTTTCATTAAAGCCAGGGATTTCCGCTATTGCTGTAAATCAGTTAAGCCAGTGGCTTATGGAAAAATAGGTAACTAAGAAATTTAAACTTATTCATTTATTTTCGTTGATCTCTAAGACCGCATATGGTTAAAAAAACATTAATTTGGAAACCAGTCTATAGCATAAGTCCGGAAATCGCCAAGGCGCTGATGGGAATTGAGGCGTCTAAAACGGTTGTTGAAAATACACCTTTATCGCCGGCGATTGAGGCAGAACTGCGGCAGAAGGCTCGCGTTCGATCAACACATTATTCTACGCGAATCGAAGGCAATAAGTTAACGTTAAAAGAAGCTCAAGAAGTCATTGAAGAAAAGAAAACACATTTTCATGGCAGAGAGCGGGACGTCAATGAGGTTAGAAATTATTGGGATGCTCTTTTGCGAGTTGAGGAATGGGCATCTAAAAATATTGAGTTAACCGAGGATTTAATCAAACGGCTCCATGCGCTTATCGAAAAAGGCGCTCGGGCCAAACCGACCCCCTATCGTGATGGACAAAATGTCA
>JAHFBY010000418.1 GCA_023249835.1 Elusimicrobiota bacterium
GATGCACCAACATAAGCTTTGAATATATTGAAGGAGAAGGTTGCATAGTGATGATGGATATTGAAGGCATTGCCGCTTCCACGGGCTCGGCTTGCGCTTCTGGCACCACTTTGGCTTCCCACGTGCTTCGCGCCATTGGCCTCACCGGTAACGCGGCGCAAGGCACAGTGCGTTTTTCTTTGGGACGAACCAACACTCAAGCAGACGTGGACAATGCCTTAGAAATTATTCCATCCATTATCCACCGCCTGCGTTCGCTCTCCCCTGTCTGGACCGATAAAATGCAAGGCCAAGAAACGCAAGTCACCCCGCCCGCGCGTTTCTTGCCCCCTAAAGGATAACCCGCGCTTATTATTATGACCATCACATTCGAATTTTGGATACTTTTTAACCTTTTGGTCGCGGGAATGCTTTTCATTGACTTAAAGTTAGTGCATAAGAACGCTCATGCCGTAAGCGTCAAAGAAGCGGCCGCGTGGAGCTGCATTTGGATCAGCGTGGCCCTGCTCTTTAACCTGGGGATATACCACTTTATGGGCCGGGAAAAAGCCTTCCATTTTTTTACCGGCTACATTATTGAAAAATCGCTGAGCGTTGACAACCTTTTCGTGTTCTTGATGATCTTTGAATATTTCAACGTGCCGCTTAAATATCAGCCGCTGGTACTGCATTGGGGAATATTGGGAGCGATTGTTATGCGCTTCATCCTCATTTTTACCGGAGTCTCCCTGCTCGAAACTTTTCATTGGATCGTTTACCTGTTCGGCTTTCTGCTCGTGGTTACCGGCGTGCGCACGGCTATAGAAAAAGAAAAGAAAATGGAACCTGAAAAAAACATGGTGTTGCGCGCATTTAAAAAAATATGTCCGGTGCGCGCGGGCGGCATTTTAGACGACAAGTTTTTTGTGAAACTAAATGGAGTTTGGCACGCCACCCCGCTTTTTTTAGTGCTGCTCATAATTGAGAGCTCCGACCTTATTTTTGCGGTGGACTCCATTCCTGCGGTCCTCGCCATTACCACCGACACATTTATCGTTTATACCTCTAATGTGTTTGCAATCCTGGGACTCAGGGCACTCTACTTTTTATTAAGCAGCCTCATGCCCTACTTCACTTATTTGAAGTTTGGTATTTCTTTGGTGCTCTGTTTTGTCGGCGCCAAAATGCTCATTAGCCACTATTTTCATATCTCTACCACCGCCTCCCTCCTGGTCGTGGCCGCGCTGTTGGGCAGCTCCGTGCTGGCATCGTTGCTTTGGAAACCGCGGAGAAACGTTCCCGCAGATAAACCATAAGGAAACCTCTAAATGCCTTTTCCCAACGAGTATAGTTCACCCCGGTTACCGCAATTTCGTAAATGGAATATTGTTTTTTATTTTATCGTGTTCCTGCTTTTATCTTTTAGTGGAAAAGCGGTTTCAATTGTAACTGACTTCTTCTGGTACAAAGAAATTGGCTTTGACTCTTTCTTTACAAAAATGGTCCTAGCCAAACTTAGCGTTGGCGCAACCGTATTTTTAACCGCGTTCGCATTTCTTTATGCAAACCTATGGACTGCGCGGCGGGTCAGCCGCTTACCGCTGCCAACGTCCGGTCAAAGCGGGACGTTCTCTTCTCAGCAATGGAACGATCTCAAACCTTTTGCGCAAAAAGCGTTAACAATTTTTTGTTTTTTAACCGCCTACCTCATGGCCCAACGATCCGCCGGGCAATGGGAACTATTCTTAAAATCATTCTTTGCGGCGCCCTTTGGACAAGGCGACCCCCTATTTAACCTAGACATTGGGTTCTACATTTTTAAACTTCCGCTCTATCGGTTAACGGCAAACCTGGGACTTGGACTAGTGACCCTATCCGGACTAATCGTAACGGCGGACTATTTTTTTAACGGACGAATTATTCTCACGCATTCTGGACCCCGCCTAAACCTTAGCGCGAAAGTCCACCTCTCCATTCTTTGCGGACTATTGAGTTTATTGATCGCTTTCTATCTGCATTTGCACATGTACGATTTGCTTTTTAAACAACGGGAAATTGCGCCGGGCGCCGGGTTTGCGGACATTAAAGCCTATTTACCGGGACTAAAAGCATTGCGTTATTTGGCGTTGTTGATGGCGGTCATTTGCTGGCTTTCACCCTGGCTGGCCAATGGCCGGGTATTAGCCGGAACCGGCGCCGCTTTACTATTGGGACTCTTGGCTATCCGGACCTATGCGGAAACCGTACAAAAATTTCAAGTGGCTCCCAACGAAATAGTAAAAGAAACCCCTTACCTGCTAGAATCTATAAGGAACACTCGCCAAGCCTACGGGATTACCGACGTCCAAGAGCTGGAATTTAATCCGGAACTAAGCCTAACCCGCGAAAAATTGAAAAACAATGACCTTACCATAAAAAATATCCGGTTGTGGGAACACCAGCCGCTCCTCACATCCTACGGGCAATTGCAGGAAATTCGCACGTATTAC
>JAHFBY010000419.1 GCA_023249835.1 Elusimicrobiota bacterium
AAAAGAGCGAGCGTTTCCGTATCCCCGCAAATTTTCACTCCGGCTTGCCGGTATCTGCGATAGAGTTCCGGCAAAAACTTCTTGGCCACTGTTTTGTCCACCAAAAGGGTTTCCATGGCATTACAAACCCCCGGCCTTTGCACTTTTGAATTAAACGCAATCTCTGCCGCCATCTTTAAATCCGCGGCGCGGTCCACGTAAACGTGACAAACGCCTTTACCGTGACCAAGCACGGGGACGTAAGATTTTTGCCGGATTTCTTTAACCATTTTTTCCGAGCCGCGGGCAATGATTAAGTCCACCTCCGCGCTCATTCGGCACAACTCATAAATGGTGCTGCGGTCAGTGTTAGCGATCAACTGCACGGCCCCCTCAGGCACGCCGCGCGCTTGCACGGCCCGAGAAAAAATGTCGGCTAAACAAAGGTTGGAATGAATTGCCTCGCTGCCGCCGCGCAAGATTACGCTGTTGCCCGCTTTTAGGCACAAAGCCGCAGATTCAACGGTGACATTCGGGCGAGATTCATAGATCATGCCGATCACTCCGATAGGCACTCGCACTCGCTTGATCTTTAGTCCGCCCTGGGCTGTCCACTCCTCAACCACTTCTCCCACGGGGTCAGTTGCCTCACCGATCTCTTGTAAAGCCTGCGCCACCGCGGCAATTCTTTTAGGGTTCAACGCAAGGCGGTCGAGCATAGCCGCGGACAAACCACTTTTTTTACCTTGCGCCATGTCTTGGTCATTGGCTTTTTGAACGCGCGGGCTTTCGCGTAATAACCCCTTGGCCGCAGAGCGGAGCGCTGATTTTTTAACGTCCGCGCCCAAAAGAGCTGTTTTCCAACTTGCCTCTTTTGCCCGGCGCGCTAAGGTTTGAACGTTGATTTCAGTCATTGATGGTTTAATTTTATCAAATTTTAGCGGCGGAGACTTTATCCTAAAACAGCGCGCAAAGCTTTTTCCAATATGGCAAAAGCTTTCTTCATTTCTGCGCGGGACAAGGTCAAGCAGGGCAAAAATCGCAATACCTTTTCCTGCGTGCAGTTAATGAGCAAACCCCGGTCCCGGCAGTCCTTAACGATTCCTTCTCCATTCACCGACAACTCGAGTGCCTGCATGAGCCCAAGGCCCCGCACCTCTCTAATCAGCTCCGGAAATTGCCGCTTCAAACCAAGCAGTTCCGCACCGAGCTCTTTTCCTTTCTGTTCCACGTCGGACAGAAAAGCCGGGCTCATAGTGTTTAATACCGCTTCTGCAGCGGCGCAAACCACAGGGTTTCCGCCGAAGGTAGAAGCATGGTCTCCAGGACCTAAAAGCCCTGCTATTTTTTCCTGAACAATGAGCGCGCCAATCGGCAATCCGCCTCCCAACCCTTTGGCCGCCAAGAGGATGTCCGGCTTTACATTATAACTTTGAAAACTAAAAAGCTTTCCGCTTCGCCCCAAACCGCATTGCACTTCATCAAAAATAAGCAGTAGTCCGCTCTGATCGCACAGTCGGCGCAAGGCCCGCAAAAAATCTTTTGTCGCTGGATAAACGCCTCCTTCCCCCTGCACCGGCTCAATGAATACGGCTGCGGTCCGGGGGGTTTGGAGCGCGCGAACAGAATCAATATCGTTAAAATGGGCATATACTGCTTTCTCCGGCAGCGGGTCAAAACCTTTGCGCACCTTTGGTTGTCCCGTGAGCGTGAGCGCGGCTAAAGTCCGTCCATGAAAAGAGTTTTGAAATGAAATGATTTCGGGCCTAGATTTGCCGTCGCGACCGCCCCAACGGCGGGCAAATTTAACCGCGCACTCGTTGGCTTCGGCTCCGGAATTGCAAAAGAACACCTTTCCGGGGAACGTGCGCTGAATAAGCTGTTGGGCACAAGCAATCTGCGGCGTGGTATAAAACAGGTTGGAAACGTGGATCAATTTATTTAACTGCGCCACCGCTGCGCGCACCACGGAGGGATGCCGGTGCCCAAGGTTGTTGACTCCCAAACCTGAAAAAAAATCCAGATATTTTTTCCCGGATTGGTCCCAAACCCAAGAGCCTTGCGCGCGCACCAACACCAAAGGCTGGCGGCGATAAACCTGTAGTAGCGCTTTCTTTTCTGCTTGGATCCAATTCACATTTAAACTATTAGCCTAAGCCCACCCGTTTAAAGATGGTGGCACTGTGGCGCACAAAATAATTCTGATCAAAACAAGCGGAAATAGTTTTAACGTCAATATAAGAAAGGATTTCTTTACTGCCTAACACTAAGGTGCGGAAATCTTCTTTTTTTGTCCAAGCGAGCTGGGCTAAACCCTGCACTAACTTATAGGCGTCATCGCGCAAAATATTTTTCTTCTTGGAATTTATTACCGCGAGCATTACTCTTTGGGAAGAGACCACCAGCATAGTTTCCGCCATATTTTTAGCCATGCGCTCCGGATAAACCGCCAATCCGTTTAACACTTCGTTTAACCGGGTGA
>JAHFBY010000420.1 GCA_023249835.1 Elusimicrobiota bacterium
ATCCCCGGCAGCGCCGCCCAAAGCAAGGCCGCTGAGAATTGTAACGACGTTGTTAGAATCGGGGCGCCCCAAAGACGAACATCTTGGAGCAAGTTTTTTTGTTGCGCGTATTTTTTTTTCATAGTTTTATCCTCGTTAGTGCAAACTAATCTAATCTAAATCTGAAGGTAATAACGCCCCATTGGTCTTCGCTATTGTTAGTTAACGCGGAAAAACGCCAATTTTTTAGCGTTTGCAATGCCAGTCGGTCCAATTGCGGATACCCGGAAGTTCGTTCGACCACCATATTATCCAACACTTCACCGGATGGCGATACGGTGAATTTTATAGCGACGTCCGCTTCAATATTTTTTGCTCTGGCCCAGTCTGGATATTGCGGTACCTGAGAAGAGATCACTTTTCTTTTTTCTAAAGGGCCGGTAATCTTAACGGTTTCTTTGGGAATGACAATGTTTGCAGCCGCGCTGCTGGGCAGTTTGGACGGCGTGTCAATAATTTTGGGTTGGGTTGGGACCGGAGCCGCTTCTTTTGGTTTATCTAAAGAGATCGATGAAGAGCCTTGCCTTTCATAACCTAAAACGGTTGGTTTTTTATAACTTACCGGAGGAGCCCCTTTGTCCACCAATTTGGCAGGTTCTTGAACCGTGCGAGGGGAGGGGGGGACCATGGTCTTGGGCAAAGAGGCCAAATCTAATGCGTTTTGGGATTGCCGCTGGTTTAAAGAAATGGCTGGAGTTGGCGGCACGGCCACCGCCCTTTTTCCTACTTCTTCAAGTTTTAACAGCGGTTCTTTAGATAGGGGCTCATGGCCAGGGGAGCGGTCCAACTTGACCAGCTCCTTGAGTTGGGGCGGCGCTTCGGTCAATGGTTTATTTAGCTGAATTTGCGGAGCTAAAGCGAGCGGGACAATGCTTTTTTCCATTAGTTTTACCGGTTCCGCAATTTTTGGTTCTTCTGTTTTTGGTTTGGTCACAATATCTCGCGGAGCTTCCTCCACTTTTGGCTTATTAAATACCGGGAGCGCCATTTTTAGAAACTCTAATGCGCTTTTTGGTTTAACAACTTCAACCAGCGGAGCCGGGGGCTGCTCTGTTTCCGGTTCAATGAGCTCTACGTTTTGTAATGTTACTAAAGAAGCAGGAGGTTTGTGTCCTTGTTTATGCCACAGATACCCTAAAGGCGTCAGGTGTAAACAAAGGGCTAAAAACAACGCCGTTTCTAATCGCCAACCTTCTCCTTCAATGAATAAAGCGCGGGGAGAGCCCCAGGCGTTCTGCCATTGCGCTAAAAGGGTCTTATCCATTAAGAGCCGCCTTTATTATGCGGGACAATACCCTTGTCTTTAGGTTCAGTGGCAATGGCAATAGATAAAGCCCCCGCTTTTTTAGCGACTTGCATGGCCAACAGCAGTCCTCCGTGCAGCGCATCTTTATCCGCGCGTACGATCACATGTTTTTCAGAGGAAAGCGCCAGTTTTTTTACCAGCACGGATTCAAAATCTTTTTCCGTAACCTCCTGTTCGTTCACTGCCATGTGCCCGTCTGTGGTTATGGTTACGGTTACGTTTTCAGTCTCTTTTCCTTCTTTGGTAGTGGATTGGGGGAGCTTGACGTTCAGCGTTGGTTGTTCAAAGAGCGGAGCCGTGACCATAAAAATAATTACGAGCACTAAACCAACGTCAACTAAAGGAGTGACGTTTATGCCGGTAACAATATCGTCTGGTGAACTGCCGGACTGCATTCCCATATTTTTTCTCTAAGGCTTTTTACCGTCTGCTTTAATTGTAGGCGAAGGTTCGCCCAATTTGTTTAAGAGCGCTACGCTCTGCGCTCCGGACTGTTTGGCAGTGTCAAGGATGTTGACCACCTGGCCAACTAAATTATTTTTTTCAGCTTGCAGGGTCACGAGCTTATCTTTTGTTTTCGGGAGCAGTTCTTTAAGTTTGCTGGACAAGTCCGTTAACAAAACCGGGGTATTGTTGACAAATATATCGCCGTTTTCGGCCAATGAAATTTGAATGTTGTCATCCAAAGAATGTTTACCAGTAGAGGCGCCTGCTTTAGACTCAGTGACTTTAAGGCCGGCTTGCAACATAAACGGGGATACGGCCATAAAAATAATTACGAGCACCAGCGCCACGTCAACCAGCGGGGTAACATTTATTTCCGCGATAAGTGAAGATTCATCGTGTTCAGTGGTATGCGCGCGGTCTTTTGAACGCGATTCAAGGGTCAGCTTTGATTCAAAATCTTCTTGCTCGTTAGCGGGAGCAGGTTCAGGCAACGGACCAGTAGGTGTCATAAGCCCTCTTCGTCTGAAACGTTAGGCTGTTGCCGCGCGTCGCTTTTCACCATGCATAATAACCAACAGCCGAATAGAGGTCACTTCCATGTTGGTAGAGATAACCTTGACTTTTTTTGTGTATGTGTTATAAATCACGACGCAAGGAATGG
>JAHFBY010000067.1:0-6641 GCA_023249835.1 Elusimicrobiota bacterium
TTTAGAGCGCCTGATTTGTCGGTATAGGTGTAGAAGGTAGTGATCCTTTGAGCGGAAGAGGAACCGTCTAAATTTTTTGTTTTAGAATCGTTGGTAGCGGAAGTGATTTTAGCTTGTCCGTTGATGATGGAGTAAGTTTGGTCCATGGTTCCGGTGGTGAGGTTGCCAAACCCGTCGTCAGCGGAAGTATTACCTTGCGCAAAAGCAGAATCTAATTGACCCTTTGAGTTATACTTGTAAGTCATGGTTAAAGTTTGGCGGTTCCAGGAATTATCAATATTTGTGAGAGGATGATTGAAATCGCCGTATTGTCCGGCATTGGAAGACCAGGAGGTGGTAATGTTTTGAGCGAGTTTGGATTGACCGTTGACAATTTTGTAAGTCTGATTGATTGTGTTTAAAGTATAGTTCCCAAATGCGTCGCAAGCGAGCGTTCGGGCCGGAGCATTTTGTACAGCGGACTTGAGTTTGCCGCCTTCATAAACGTAATTTATTACCAGGGATTCGTTACGAATGTTATCGTTCCAACCCATGCGCGACCAAGAGCCATCGGTATTAGTGCCAAGCGAGCGCGTTTCCGTGCGCGCGAGTTTAGCTTGTCCGTAAATAATAGCGTAGTCTTGTTCAATTTTGCTGGTCGTAGTGTTTTCAAAACCGTCGTTGGACAAGGTTGTTCCGCTTGAATGCGCGGAAGCTAATTGACCTGACTTTTCGGTATAGGTGTAATTGGTCATGACTCCCTGTTCAGAAGAGGATCCATCCAAATTTGTGGTTTGAGAATTATTCGTGGCGGACTCTAGTTTTGCTTGCCCGTTGATGATTTTAAAAGTTTGGTCCAGGATACCGGCAGTAAGGTTGCCAAACCCGTCCTCAGAAGAAGTGTTGCCGCGCGCAATAGCGGAGGCTAAGCGACCTGACTTTTCATAGGCGTAGTCGGTCGTGACTATTTGCCTGGAAGAGGATCCGTCTAAATTTGTGGTTTGGGAATTGTTCGTGGCGGACTCAAGTTTAGCTTGTCCGTTAATGATTTCGAAAGTTTGGTCAATGTTCCCGGTAGAGATGTTGCCATACCCATCATCAGCGGAAGTAGAGCCGTGGGCAATAGCAGAGGCTAACTGACCTAACTTGTCGGTATAGGTGTAGTTGGTGGTGACTATTTGCTCAGAAGAGGATCCGTCTAAATTTATGGTTTTAGAATTATTCACAGCGGACTCAAGTTTGGCTTGTCCGTTGACAATTTTAAAAGTTTGATCGATGTTCCCGGTGGAGAGGTTGCCGAACCCGTCGTTAGCGGTAGTATCGCCGCTAGCGCGCGCAGAAGCTAACTGACCGCTCTTGTGCGTTGCCGTAACCGCGTAATTCGTCTCGCCATAATAGTTGTAGCTGGTAGTGATCGATTGCCTGGAAGAGGATCCATCTAAATTAATCGTGTTTGAAACATTCGCAGAGGAGGCAACTTTGGCTTGTCCGTTGATAACAATATAGGTTTGTTCAACCGTTCCGGTAGTGAGGTTACCGTACCCGTCGTTGGCAGAAGTGGCGCCGCCGGCTCGCGCTGCGGCCAATTGCCCAATTTCATGCGTTGCCGTAACCGCGTAATTGGTATCGCCGTAATAATTGTAGTGCGTGGCCAGCGTTTGGTCCTGGGTAGAACCGTCTTGATTTAAGGTACGCGAAATACTGAGGTTGCTTGAAAGTTTCGCCTGGCCGTTTATAACGCTGTAAGACTGTTGGTTTTCAGTGCGGGTATAGTTGTTAAAACTGTCGCCTGAAACTGAAATTCCAGAAACGGCGTTCACTCGCTCTAAGTTCCCCAATTCGTCGTAATAATATTTTATTACCGGAACGCGGGTTTGGACGCCTTCAACAATTTTTCCGTCTGAACGGTTCCAGGTCCCGTCCAACAAATTAACGGTGCCCGACGTTGTTTGGGACTGGCTTACCTTCGCTTGGCCGTTTATTATTTCGTAACTCTGAACAGTTTTGCTTTCAGTTCTGTTGCCGAACTCGTCTAAACTAACGCTTTCTCCATATCCCGCCGCGCCAATCAGTTTGCCCGCGGAATTAAACGCTTGAGTTATCACAACCTCTTGGGAAACGCCGTCAATAATTTGAGTTTCGGTTTTAGATTGATAGAGGTTGTTATCCGCGGAGTTTAAGGAAACTGTTTGAACGCTTCCGTCATGCAGCGCAAAGTTAATCGTAACCAATTGTTCCTTCGCGTCTTCGCTGTAGCTTACTTGTGCCACCTGATAGTCGTTATCGGCAAAATAAATCGCCACCCAGTGGTTGGATTCATCTTTTTGTAAATGAAAAACGGTTTGGTCCAGTTGCAGTTGGGCAACGGTAATGCCGCTGGGCAAGTCCGCGGTTGGACTAAACAGCTCTCCAAACGTTGATTCCCCGGCATAGTTGTACTCTACGCGCATGGCTTGGCCCTTCACTCCCGCATCGCTCGCCCAACCAGAATAGGTTATGCTGCCGTCAACATTTTCCGCTTTGGACTGGGTTTGGCTCACTTTAATTTTTGCGGTTCCGGAAATAATCGTATAGGTTTGCTCTATTCGCGATTCGGTCCAATTGCCCCTTCCGTCTTGGGACATTGACCTGCCTTGCGTGGCGCTGGCGTTAAGGAGCAGTCCGTTGGCCGTATAGGTGTAAGTCGTTTCAATTGCTTTTGTCTGCGCTTTATTTTGCAGCGAGTTGTCCATAAAGCTAAAGGATCCGTCCGCGTTTTGGGACCGGTTCAAGGTTTGCGCCAGTTCCACCTTTGCTTGGTTGTTAAGGATGACGTATTTCTTATTTAAAGTTTCGGAGTAGCTAACGTTGTTGTTTTTGTCCTGGATAAGGATAATTCCCGACTGGGTGTTGGCTGCGTTACTCAGCAGACCCACGCCTGAATACTCAAATTTGACAATGCTGTCTTGGGCGTTCCAGGACTTATAATTTTGGACGCTTTGCGAACCGTCCTTATTAAGGATGTCCGTATGGGTTATTGTTTGGCTGACTTTAGCTTGGTTAGCGACCACAATATAACTGTTTTTGGTTAGGTTGCGCGTTACGTTGCCGGAAGAGTCCTCGATGATCATTACGCTGGGAACGTTGCTTTCCGCAACGCTTAAGTGTCCTTGTTCGTTATAGGTGTAGCTCACCACGTTGTCCTGGCTCGTCCAACTCTTGTTTTTATATTCCTCTATACTAGACGACCCGTCGCTATTGGCAGCGCGGGCGCGGGTTAGGCTCCTGCTCACTTTGGCCTGGTTATTGATCACGGTATAGGTGTTAAAAGTTTCGGTATAAGAGACGTTTTTAAAACTGTCTTGCATCAACATTACGGAAGATTGCGTTTGAACGGCTTGAGTTAATAGTCCGATTGAACTATAAGCGTATTCAACCACGCTTTCTTTTGATTGCCAATCTTTAAACTTGGAGACGCTGCGGGACCCGTCTTGATTAAATACGTTAGTTAGGCTCTGAGTTTGGCTGACTTTGGCTTGGCCGTTAATAATGACGTAGTTGTTGCTCGTAACAGTTTCAGTGACATTTGCAAAATGATCTTTTAGGAACATGCGCCCGGCTTGAGATTGTACCGCTCCGGTAATCTGCCCTAAACTGTTATAAGAATAGTCCACCACTGAGCCTTGGCTGGATCGGCCATTAAAAGAATCTAGACTTAAAGAACCGTCCGCGTTGGCGACCGCGCTAAAGGTTTGGCTTTGCGCTATTTTAGCTTGGTTATTAATAACGATATAACTATTTTTTGTTTCGGTTAAAGAATAGTTTTCAAAAATGTCGCGGACTATTAAGATGCCCGACTGAACGTTCGCCGCGCTGACCAACAACCCCAGATCGTCATAGGTATAGTTCACAACGTTATCTTGGCCTTGCCAATTACCAAAAGATTCAACGCTTGCAGAACCATCCTTATTTTGGACTTTAGTAGAAGTGGTTGTTTGCGCGACTTTAGCTTGATTTTGTTTTACGATGAAAACTTGGGAAGTGCGAGTTTGCGTCCAATTGTTAAAGGCGTCCTTAGAAATTGTAACGCTCGCGGTTGATGTGGGCGGGTCGTTTACCCTTAAGCGGCCGACAGAATCGTAGCGGTAGGTCATAACCGAACCCTCTTGCCAAGACTCTGAACCATCAGCGTTTAAACTGTGCGTTTTGGTTAGGGTGGTGTTTATTTTTGCCTGAGCGTTCACGCGGAGGTAGGTTTGCGACACTCTGGACTCGGTCCAATTTTTCAAGTTTGAACCGTCGTGGCTCATGCTGATCGACTCACTTGCCGTAGCGGGAACGCTCGCTAGGTTTCCGTTATCGTCATAGTGGTAAGCGAGGACCGCTGCTTGGGTTTTAACCTTAAAAGCGCCTTCTCCGTGTTCCAGCCCGTCTTGCCAAGATTCGGACCCGTCTTTATTTTGGGTGTGCGTCTTGCTGGTGGCAGTGGCGATCTTGGCTT
Source organism: Elusimicrobiota bacterium (assembly GCA_023249835.1). Classification (GTDB taxonomy): domain Bacteria; phylum Elusimicrobiota; class Elusimicrobia; order 2-02-FULL-39-32; family 2-02-FULL-39-32; genus JAHFBY01. Next base: position 4,460 of record JAHFBY010000067.1, read on the forward strand.
GTCCATTGATAATAGTGTAGGTTTGCTCAATGTTGCTGGTCGTTACATTGTCAAACCCGTCGTTGGACTGGGACGTCCCTTGCGCCTTCGCTGAGGCGAGCTGGCCTAACTTATGGCCCCCATCTTCCGGGTTTCCAACTTGCCCGTAATAACCGTAAAGCGTGGTTAACTCTTGCCCGGATGAAGAGCCGTCCTTGTTTTTAGTTTGTGACGTGTTAATTACGGATGAAACTTTTGCCTGTCCGTTTAAAATAATATAGGACTGTTGCGACTGGCTTTGCGTGATATTGTCAAAACCATCGTTTGCCGCCGTGACCCCGGAAACGGCGGTGGCAGATACGAGCTGTCCAAATTCATCATAGGCATAGTTTACTACGCTCGCGCGAGTTTGGATTCCGCCCGCCAGGCTGCCGTCTGTGCGGCTCCAAGAACCGTCCAGTTGATTTTGGGTGGAAGATTCAGTTTGGGCATGGATCACTTTGGCTTGTCCGTTAATGATTTCGTAACGTTGGCGTACCTTGCTTTCGGTTATGTTACCTTGTAAGTCAAAGGTAAGGCTTTGCCCGCTGCCCGAAGCGCCAATGAGTTTGCCCAGAGCGTTAAAAGCTTGGGTAACCACGATCTCGGCGCCGTCTACTATTTTGGTCCTTGCCACATAAAAGTTCATGTCCGCGCGGTTTAGGGTAGCCATTTGAACGTTGCCGTCCGCCAGGGTAAAGGTCATTTGCACGGTTTCTTTGGGCAAACTATCTTGGATAGAAACCTGAGCAGTTTGGAGGTCGTTGTCTTGGAAGTAAAGCGCGATCCAGTTTTGATTTTCATCTTGTTGCAGATGAAAAACAGTTCCGTTTAAGTTCAGTTCCGCCACCGTAACAAACGGTGCTTGACTAACCGCTTGATCTAAAGTTTGGCCGATTGTTTTTTCGCCTGCATAAGCGTAGTCCACTTTTGAAACCTGCCCTAAAACTTTGCCCCCCTCGTCTTTCCAACCGGAATAAGTAATAACGCCGTCGCGGTTAGTGGTTTTGCTTTGAGTTTCGCTGCTTTTAAGTTTGGCTGTTGCGCCCAGGACACTATAGGTTTGGTTAATTTTGCTTTGGGTCCAATTGTCATGACCGTCTTGAGCAACAGAAATGCCTTGCGCGGCAAGGGCGCTTGAGAGCCGCCCATAATGGTCGTAAGTGTACCTGGTGCGAACCCCGGCGGTTTGCACGTTGTTTTGGTTGGTGCCGTCCATCCAAGTGGAAGACCCGTCCGCGTTTTCTGACCGGGAATTATTTTCCGTTAATGTTGCTTTGGCTTGATTGTTAATGATTAAGTACTCTAAGTTTTTAGATTCAGTGTAACTATAACCGTCAAACTTATCTTTGATGATTAGAGTAGAGGACTGCGTGTTGCGGGCTCCGGTAAGAAACCCAGTATCTTCATCAAAGCTGTATTGGAGCACGCTGTCTTGGGACTGCCAAGCGCCGTGGCTTCCCACGCTTTGGGAACCGTCCACGTTATCGATTTGGGTGTTGGTCTTGCTCTGCGTAACTTTGGCCTGATTTTTAATGCTTTTTCCATAGGTGTTGTCAGTTTGCGTGCGGGTAACGTTGCCAAAAAAATCCTGAAGGAGCAAAACGCCGGGGGTAACGTTTTGCGCCTCAGTTAAAAGTCCGGTATCGGTATTGTATTTATAGTTGGTAACCGCGTCCTGGCTTTGCCAGCCTTTATGTTCGCCAATCGAGCGCGAACCGTCCACGTTGTCTAGTTCGGTGTGCGTGGAACTTTGCGTAACTTTAGCTTGGTTGTTAATCACGGTTCCATAGGTGTTGTTGGTTTGGGTTAAGGTAACGTTGCCAAAAAAATCCTGAAGGAGCAAAACGCCGGGGGTAACGTTTTGCGCCTCAGTTAAAAGTCCGGTGTCAGTATTGTATTTATAGTTGGTAACCGCGTCCTGGCTTTGCCAGCCTTTATGTTCGCCAATCGAGCGCGAACCGTCCACGTTGTCTAGTTCGGTGTGCGTGGAACTTTGCGTAACTTTAGCTTGGTTGTTAATCACGGTTCCATAGGTGTTGTTGGTTTGGGTTAAGGTAACGTTGCCAAAAAAATCCTGAAGGAGCAAAACGCCGGGGGTAACGTTTTGCGCCTCAGTTAAAAGTCCGGTGTCAGTATTGTATTTATAGTTGGTAACCGCGTC
>JAHFBY010000067.1:6651-7712 GCA_023249835.1 Elusimicrobiota bacterium
TGGTTTGGGTTAAGGTAACGTTGCCAAAAAAATCCTGAAGGAGCAAAACGCCGGGGGTAACGTTTTGCGCCTCAGTTAAAAGTCCGGTGTCAGTATTGTATTTATAGTTGGTAACCGCGTCTTGACTTTGCCAGCCTTTATGTTCGCCAATCGAGCGCGAACCGTCCACGTTGTCCATTTGCGTAACAGTGCGGGCCTTTGTGGCTTTGGCTTGCCCGTTAATAACGGAATATTCAAGGTTAACGGTTTGAGTTAGCGTAACATTGTCAAATTTGTCTTTAATGAGAATTAGCGAACTTCTTGACTCATTTAAATCTACGCCGGTTAACAACCCTTTATCATCGTATTGGTAAACGCTGAGCCCGGACTGCTCTTTCCAAACCTCACCGTTGGCAGCGGTATGAGAGGAAATTGAGCGCGAACCGTCCACGTTTAGGATTAGGGTGTCAACGCTGGCTTTCTTAACTTTGGCTTGGTTATGGATGATAACGTACTCGGTGTTTTTGGTGGTTGTTTTCGTAACGTTGCCGGAAACGTCGCGCACAAACATAACGCCGGCCGCGTTGTTGACGGCGTTCGTCAAGTCTCCGGTCTGGGCGTTGTAAGTGTAGGTCGTGAGGCTCTCTGAGCCTTCGCCCCTTATACTTTCGGACCCGTCCACGTTTTTAATTTCGGTATACGATTTCACTTCCGTTGCTTTAACTTGGTTATGGATCAGAGCATACTTTGTGTTTTGGGTAGAAGAGCGCGTAACGTTGCCAAAAGCGTCCTGCACAACTAAAAGGCCGGCCACGCTATTTTCTGCGTTTAAGAGATGGCCGGTGTCCTGGTTGTAGGTGTACACAACAACCCCGGCCACGCATTCCTGATCGATTGAACGCGATCCATCCACGTTAGACGTTAACGTTAAAGTTTGAACTGCATGCGCTTTGGCCTGGTGATTGACTATATCGTAACTTTGGTTAAATGTTTGAGTCCTCGTAACGTTTCCATAAGGGTCTTGCATGACCAGAACAGATTTTTGGGTATTGGCCGCGTTTTTTAAGTGGCCCCAACGCTGC
>JAHFBY010000421.1 GCA_023249835.1 Elusimicrobiota bacterium
TCAACTACCCCAACGATAAAAGCCTGGGATATCAGGTGACAGCTCTATGGGTAGCGAACAAATTGCCTTTGAACCTTAGCTTGATGCAGTGGCAAAGGTACGCCCATGCGTATAGTTTTTATTTGCAAAACGACGCCATCAAAAGGTTTCCAAATATGAATGAAAGCGACGACCCGTTGCGTGAAACCTTTGGCTGGATAGAACGCAATCGAGCCGATCTTTTCGGTTACACCATGATTTACCTAACCTTAGCCCTATGGACAGCCGATAGACTGCCGTTGAATAAGCACTTAATGGATTGGCAAATGAGCGCCGGCGCCTATGATTTTTACCTTAAAAATGATTTTATTAAGCAGTTTTCAGTTGCGGCCCAGACAATGGACGAGGTCCTTAAATGGCTGAGCACATATAGGGAAGAAATGGAAAATAAGAGTTTAAGTTATCTTGTCTTTGCGCTCTGGATGGCCAAGAAACTTCCCGGCGCAAAAAGTTTAGTCGCTTGGCGGATGATGGGGAGTCGTTATGATTTTTATCTAGCTCATAAAGAGCTCATTGACTCGATAAAACTTCCAACCGCGGATAAACCCTATCCGGTTCTCCGTCAAATTGACGAGCAACTGCGCGCGCCTATCGTGACTCAAAAACATGAGGAGGAACGCCAAAATGGAAAACCGCAGAAATATACCTTAAGCATGTCCTATCTAATCAGCGTGCTATACACAGCTGATAAGCTTGACATCCCCTTCCCTCTAACGAGATCGGCAATATGTTATGACATGGTCTTGAAGAAGAAGCGGCAGATATTGGCGGAATTTGAACGTATACTGAATGAAAATCCACGCCTGAATAGGCAGGTGGAATTGGCCCACGTTCAATCTAAATTTAATTGGGAACCCTACCGCAGCACAACAGGGAAAATATTTTCACGACAAAACGAGACATTGGAATCCGCCTATAACCTCTACGGACGAGACTTTTTAGCTTGGCGCAGAGAGCACAGCGAGATTACGAGCGGGTTTGATGAGGTATGGGCGCAATTCAATGGAAGGACACCGGAAAGAGAGCGCCGCGAAATTTCGTCGCATTCGCGCAAAAGGTTAAGGCAAGCTGTGTCCCAGCATGAGAGCGACAGTGAGCCAAACGATCTTACCTTAACCTATACAGACGCGCGCGCTCAAGAAATGCCAAGCGATGCGGATAACGATTGGCAAGAAGACGAACCCCGTTCCCGCGTTTCCAGCAAGAAGCGAGCCGGTTCCGGTGGCATTAATCCGCAAACCATAAACTTGTCAAGAGATTACTCCAACTATCCTCAAACCGTTGCCATGCTTGAAACTTTTGCCTTGGTTCGCGCGCATTGCCGGTCGTTTTATGCGGGAGACGGGACAACCATATTAAACGAGTACTTGGATTTGGGTCAGGACATTTTGCGGGTTCGGTCCGCAGAGGATGAAGAAGACATGTCCGATGAAGATATCGAATCATCCTTGGAGCAAGAGGTCAATGATATTGTTAACGAATTGATTGGCAAGCATTGGAACGATTGGAATCGCATCGGCACGCGAACGACCACTTTGCTGGATTTAAGCGGCATAGGTCCGGAAGAGCTTGGTGAATCGCCGGAATGGAATGAATTCTTTAATCGGTATAAAAATGGGCACGAGTTAATCAACATAGTCCAGATGCAAAGGGATTTGTGGGCTATTGCGCTCAAGATGTTGGCGCAGCGCAAACGCACTAACGTCAAACAAGGAAAGAAGAGGAGAGGAATTATAGTTGGTGAAACAGACAGATTAATTGAACCCGGAGATCATTTTGGTTCCGGGCAATCGGACGTTCCGCACGAAAGTGAATCCAACTTAGAGTTCATGGTAATCCCGGATATGGAAATGGAAATTTTCTCCGCGCAACAATAGGTTCGGGGGGTTCCGGGGACACAATACCTAATTAGATTGTGGTGAAAAAGGCACATTTTCATCGTCATACCGGCGAAAGCCGGTATCCATCTTTTTTGTTTTACATCGACAACATGGATTCCGGCTTTCGCCGGAATGACGACAAGGGGAGTTTTTCACCGCAATCTACTTAAGCATTCCAGCAGAAAATAATTAGGTATTGTGTCCCCGAATTCCTATTCTGTAACAACTTTTATTGCGACAGTTAAGGTTTTTTCGGTTTTTTTGGTGTTTAGAAGTTTCCGCTGCGGATGGAGTTGCGTAGGCGAAGCTGTTTTTTTGAGAGGGTCTGAACGATCAGGCGGTTGGCCTCTTCGAGCCAGTTGAGTCTGTCCGCAATGGAACTGCGCATATATCTGATGATCATCTCATCGGTGCAAAAGTATTCAAAACCGCCGCGCTTATTTTTCATTAGATAGCTTTAAAATCTTTTTGAGCATAGCGACATCGGATTTATCTTGTTTTCTGCCCGTAGCT
>JAHFBY010000422.1 GCA_023249835.1 Elusimicrobiota bacterium
AGGTCCTTGAACGCACGCGCGGTTTTTTAATTGGGGCGTTTAATTCAGACGAGCAAAACACCATGCGCGCTTTAAGTAAAATTAATCCCTGGAAAGGGAAGTTTAATCCGGGAGTAAACGCTTTTTATGGAGGATTTTATTACTATGCTTGCGGCGCCGCGCTGCTTTTGGGCAAGGTCACGGGCGTTATTACCTTAGACCCCAGCATCGAATACTACCTTTACCATCCGGAACAAACTCGGTCAATGTATATGATCATACGGTTATTGGGCGCGCTTTCAGTTTTTTGCGCGGCGGCGGCGTTATTTTTTTGGATGTGGAAACAGCGCGGCGCCAAACCGGCAGTTTTAGGGCTCTTATTTTTTGTAACCATGCCCTCTCTTGTGCCTTATAGCCATATGGCGAAATCGCACAATTTAGGAATGTTTTTATTTTTTATGGGTTTTATTATTCTTTATCAAGCCTATGAAAAACCCGGTTGGATAAAAACTATTTTGGGCGCAATTGTTCTTGGATTGTCCGCCGCCACTATTGTCACGAACCTTACTTTAGGCATAACCATATTTTTATTGGAGTGGAGCCGCCAAAATTGGCAGTTTCGGCTTGTTTTTAAAAACGCTAAATTTTGGGCAGCCTGCTGCATTTTCTTTTTGGTCTATATTGTTTTTAACCTCCATATCCTTTTAAATTTTGAAAGTTTTCAACGCTCGATAATGGCGTTAAACGCTTATATGTCAGGATACGGTGAGTCCTATGGGCAGCTCCGCGTGGACCAATGGCTGCCGTTTTTAGCGGACATGTTTTCTCGTCAGCTCCATTGGTCGCTGCTGCCATTTTTGCTGATCGGGTTAGTTCATTCGCTACGAAAAAAAGAACCTTTGCCTTATATAGTGGCCGCGTTGTTTTTGTTTTTATTTACCTTCAACATTCTGTTGACTCGCCATCCAGGAGTTAATATTCGCACTTTTCCTTTAATCGCGTTTCTCTGCGCGGAAGGAGTTATGGCTCTGGCGCAAACGCGGGGGAAGCTCACGCAAACAGTTCTTGCCATTTATTTGGTTTGTGGAATTAGTCTTTCCGCCGCCGAGTCGCTCTTTTACAATTCGCTTTACCGAACGCCGGACAACCTCCAATTAGCCGGGGACTGGGTAAATGAAAATATACCGGAAAAAAGCACGATTGGAGTGGTGAGCGGACAATTCACTCAAACCGGGTTTCCCGCGTTTAGATTTTTTAATTACGAGTTGGTTCATTTCCCGTGGATATTTGATTCAATCGATGTTCATGGGGCGCATCTTCCCCAGTATGTGCTTACCGGCCATCCGCAAAACCATCCGGTATTGGAGTCCGATTATAATTTAGTGCGTCAATGGCAGAGGCCTAACCGCTTCTGCGGCATCCCTTTTAATGGGGAAGGGGTGTCAACCGCAAATATGACTTTTTCCATTTATAAAAAGAAAGAAGGCGCATGAAATGAAAAAAATTGCGTTCTCTATATTTATATTGGCCTTTTGTGTTCGAGTCTTATATATGTTCTTATTCCCGCCCCGTTCAATGAACCTAGACGATTCCTATCAGTGGCGCAACAGCGCGCTTCATTTTATGCAGGGGCAAGGGTTTTTAACCCATACTGAAGATTTAGATCCCAAACGTCCTCCGGTCTATCCGCTTTTTTTAGCCGGCGTTTATCGGCTGTTCGGACCAGGGAATGTGCGCATGATACTTTTATCTCAAATAATAGTTAGCGCGTTTACCTGCGTGGGTTTGCTCTATTTAGGGAAGATGCTTTTGGGTCAATGGGAAGGGGTCCTTGCCGGGACTTTTGCGTCGGTTTATCCTCCGCTGATCATTTATGCGAACATCATGCAGAGCGAAACTGTTTTTACCGCCATTCTCATGGCTTATGCGTTGCTTTGGGCCTCCTATCTTAGAGAAAACCGTTTGCGCGATTTGGTGGGGTCGGGGGGCTGCCTGGGTTTACTGAACCTTTGCCGAGGAACAATGCTCTTGTTTCCTTTGCTATTGTTGGTCCTATCCGTGCTGCTTGTGCGCAACAAAAAACTCTTGCGACATTATGGAGTAATGGCTGCTTTAAGCGTTTTGATAGTAGCGCCCTGGACTTGGCGAAACTATAAGGTGTACCACGCATTCATTCCCATTGTTTCGGGCGGGCCGGAACTTTTGTGGTTTGGCACCATGCCGATATCGGTACAAAAGCAATATGGTTTTGCACCTGAATATCAAGCTTTGCGCGCTCCGCAGGAGCCGAAAGCGTTCGACCAATTTTTTGCCGCCCTGGCGCGTAAAAATATTTTGGACAACCCGGTTGGTTACTTGAGTTTAACCGGGAAAAAATTTATTTATTTTTTAGCTAAACCGATTGGTCATGAATTGTTGAGCGAACGTTCAAAAGTTTTGGGACATGTTCTTTT
>JAHFBY010000068.1 GCA_023249835.1 Elusimicrobiota bacterium
AGTCCCCGTTCAAAGCGGTAAAAGCTCTTTCATTTAAGGTCTTTCCGGTATTGGACCAATACTTTAATTCCACATCAACCGCGTCTCCTCCTTCGGAAACCAAACGAACTTTTTTGGTTTTACCGGTAAAGCTCCAGGGGTCGATCGTTAAGTTGGTGTGTATGAAAAATTTTAAATTTTCCACCGTGTTAATATCTAGAGAAATGCGATTGTACAGCGCCGGGTCAAAGGTGTTCTCCCTTTGTGACCCGAATAAAACTCTAAAATTGCGTTCGTTTAAATCAAAATTCGCTTTTCGCCAAGTCAGCGTTTCATCGCCGGAAAAACGGCCAAAAGAAGTGTTATAAGCGCCGTTTAATTTAAAAGGATAAATATGGTCGTTTAATTTAGCGACCTGATTTTTAGGGTCGAGCGCGTCGAAGAAATTTTTGGCAATGGCGTTTGAACCGGCAAGAAGGATTTGCATGAAAAAAAATAGAATGGCGTATAAAACCTTAGAACGTTCAATCATAACCTTTGCTCCTAATAAATTGTTCCTTCGCTTTTCCAATCTCGTCCGGAGGACAGGTTAGGGGAGCTGGAAAGGTTGGAAAATCCAATTACTTTGTTGCCGCCGGATTTTTTGGCTTCGTAGAGCGCGTTATCAGCTTTACGGAGCAATTCTTCCGGGCTTGCCGCGTGCAAGGGAAAGGAAGCTAACCCGGCGCTTATCGTAAAATGGATTTCACCGCCCGTATCCAAAGCTATGGGCGAACAATTTACGATCTCCCGAATAGCTTCGGCTTTGGCTGTGGTGTCGTTTTCATTGCTTCCAAACATTAAAATAATGAATTCGTCCCCGCCATAGCGCACTGCTATGTCGAACTTGCGGATAAGCGAGACGATTTTACAGGCGACTGATTTTAATACTTTGTCTCCCACCAAATGGCCGTAAGTGTCGTTTACTTTTTTAAATTGGTCCAAATCTAAGATAGCTAAGGAGAGGAGGCTGTTATGGCGTCTGGCTCGAGACATTTCTTCTTTGATGCGTTGATGGAAATAACGGGGCAAATAGAGTCCGGTCAAACTGTCAGTAACGGAAAGTTCCCTAACTTTTTGAAAAAGCCCCGCGTTTTTAAGAGCCAGCCCCAGTTGTCCTGAAACCATTTCCAGCAAAGAGACCGCATCGTCGGGAATTTCTTCTTGGCTGAGGAGGTTGTCCACCATCAGAACGCCTAACTTTTCATTGCGGGCGTATAGCGGAAACGAGCGAATCACAGCGGCAAACTTTGTGTCCTGCTGGCTTTTGGCGTTCATCATCATATCTACCGCGGGGTGGATGCCCAGCTTTGAAGGAAAACTTTCGTCTGTAATGGAGCTGATTTTACCCTGGAAGTTACAAGAAATTTGTCCGCTTAATATTTTGTTTGCGCTGTCCAATAAATAGATTTTTACCCGGTCCATACCGAACGCGTTTTGCACGGTGCGCGCTGTTTCGCTTAACAGGCTTTCAACGTTTAGGGATTGAAAGATGGCGTTATGTATTTCAGTCAACACTTTTAAGCGTTCGCGTTGTCTTCGTATTTCATTTTGCTGTAAATAGTTTAAGATCCTTGTTCCGGTATCGTTCAGTAAATCGTTCAGCTTATTTTTAAGGGTTTTATTTAAACGTAAAGAGGGTTTTTTTTCCAACCGCAGAGCCCCAATGGCTTGGTTTTGAGCGCGGATTAAAAAGTATGCGCAGCTCTTATTGGCATAGATTGCGGGCAATTTTTTTTGGAAAAGCGAGTACAGAGGATTGCGGGTTCCAAGCGCAATTTTTTCCTCGCCATCTAGGACCTGTCCGTAAGAGTATATGACCTGGGCAAAAAGCGTTTGACTTTTAGGGTCTAAGAGCATCAAAGCGGCATGTTCGCAACGGCACAGTTTAGCGGCTTGGCCCAGCACATGAGCGCAGAGTTCGTTCACGCTGTCAATATACTGATTTTGTGAAATGGAGAGCATTAAAGCGGACGGCAATATGCTTTCGTTATCGTTATTTAAGGGGTTATGCATAGAGGGATAAGATGTAGTCTATTTCAATAGATGTGCGCAGACAATGATGGTTTAACTGCTCTTTGGAGTAGCGGCCCATGCGCACCGATTCCAGCAAATCGCCCGTAAAATACTTAATCAATTGTTCAATCGTTCCCATGACCGGCAAAGAAGGGAAAGTGCGCGAGGTCTTAATGGCTTGTTCAAAAATATGCTGGTGTTCTTCCCAACCCTCTTTAAAAAAAGAGGTGTGAAAGGAAGATTCTCTGGCAGGCAGAAAACCTATTTTTCTAGCGTGCTCTTCTTGGTTTTCCTTTTTAGTGAGGAATTTAATTAATGACCATGACTCTTCAACGTGTTTGGAGGAGGCAAGTATGGCTAAATGGCTGCCTCCGGTAAAAGTGATGTAGGGCGTGCGCGGACTATTGGTAGGGATCAACGCCAATCCAAAATTCTTGGCAACTTTGGGATTGTAATCGCTGCTCTTAGGGTTAAAAACGCTGTCCACCGGCCATGTTCCCGACACTTGAAAAGCGCTTTGTCCGCTAAAAAAATTACCCACGGTCATTCGGTCTCGACCCAATAACGGCATATACGCATCGTTTATAAGGCTAAAATAAAAGTGCAACGCTCGGCGGGTGTTTTCTTCGCGTAAGTGACTTTTTTTAGTTACCCAATCAACCAGTTCTGCGTGGCTGCCCCAAATCCAAGGCAATAGGTCATGGATGAGTATGTTCTCCGATTGGCCGGATAAAGACATTGGGTCAATCTGCCCCTTTAATCGGCGTTTAACCAAGCCGAGGACTTGTTTAAATCCTTGCCAGTGGTTAAAATCGTTCACCTGAACTCCCAACTGTTTCATAACGTCTGTTCGATAATAAAGCACGCGCACATCAGAAAACCAGGGAATAGCATATATTTTTCGGCTATTATAACCGTAACAATTGGATAGCAGGGGGGGGATAAAATCATTTAATATGTTCGTGTCAGCGAATTGAGATAAATCAGCTAACCCGCCAAGCGAAGACAAGGTCCCTTGCCAAGTGCTGCCAATCTGGACGATGTCAGGCAAAGTTTCACTGTTAGAGCCGCGTTTTATTATGCCAATAATGCGCTGCCAAGCCTTAGACCAAGACATAAGCGTACATTCGACTTCAATCTGGCTATGGTTCTTGTGAAACTTATTAAGGATATTTCCCAAGATAGGAGCTGTTTGAAAGCCCGCGTTGGACATGATCCAAAGTTTTAAATGTTTTTTTCCCATTTTTAAATGTTCGGCAATGTTGGTAAAAATATAAAACAGTTTCAGATATTGTACAAATAAAATATCCGAAGTTACATCAACCGACCAGGCTGGATGTGGGAGCGTGGGCAGGTAGAAAAAATTAGCGAATATGCGCTAAAAACTATTCAATGTAGATGTCATCTAGAAAAATAGTGAACCCTTCCGGATTATCGTCCGCTGAAGCGGAGAAGGCGAACCCGCCAATGATATAGCTTAGGTCGTGGCCCTCCAAATCAATTTGATATTTTCGCCAGCGGTTTGTTAACTCTATGGGTCCAATGGAAACTGAGTCGGAATCGCCGGGAAAATCGGTTCCATTGATGCCTCCCAGCTTAAATTCCGCAATTTTCTCTCCGCCGTTCATGCCGCGAGCCCAAAAATAAAGTTTCTTTGCTTTGGACAGGTTATAACCGCCCTTTTTATCGCCCCAATTATTAGCGGGGTTTTGCCAATAGATGCCGGCCCATCCAGCGCCATTTTTTCTTTCCGCCGTATACTTTATTTGAATACAGGACTTTCCTGAACGGGGATTAATCTTAAATGCGTCATTGAATCGAATATCGCGAAAATCACCCATCCAACCGGAAGGGGTGAAATAAGCTTTCGCTCCTTTTTCAGTGTAAATGCGGAAAGGCAGCTCAATGCCGCCATCTTTATTAATGCCGCCCTGCTCTTCTTTTATTTCTGTTTTCAAGTCCATTTTTATTTCAGTTTTACTTTCACCTAAAGACATGGGGACTTCCGGCGTTCCCGATATAGAAGTTACGGCGGGTTCTATTTCTTCTGTCTTTTTAGCCCTGGCCTGTAGGGCTGATGGACAAAGATATGTTAGTGAAACTATGAGAGCCAATCCTGTTAGAGCCGATTTCATTTATACTGCCTCCTTTATTATTTTAATTCTTGAATATTGTTCATCCCCAACGAGGACAATCCGCTTGTGGAGGACGCTTTACCGATTGCAGAGCCTCCGCTTCTTTCAATATTTTGTATGACCATAGAGACGTCCAGCCCATTGTTCCAAACTTGTTTATATGCATAGTAAGCCATCCTCAGCTGCCTAGAGAACGGGCTTTGCGCGCCGTCTCCTTGACTCACAATCCCAAACCATTCATCATTGAACCATCCATCTACCGTAGGACCTTGCCAACCTCCGGCAGTGGTGTCATGATATTCCGGAGAACCGTTTAACCACCAGCGATCCGTCCGAGTATATACGATACCGCCCAAGGCATTGCCCGTTCCGGTGCCGGTAAAACTGTTGTTTTGAATATCTTTCCAGCTCCTCAGCAAATATAGCGCTTGATATTTTTCATCTTCCACTTCTTTATTTTGATTATAGCAGTCTGTTCCATATTCAGTAATGAGAAGGGGTTTCTTAACGCTTTGCTTTACTTGGTTCCAGAGGACGTTGAACCCATAAGGGCCGCTATAAGAATTCATTCCAATATAGTCAATATGCGGGGCATATTTTTTTAGCGCGGAAGATAACTTTAATGTGGCTATACAGGTTCCCACCGGATGGTTGGGATCGAGTTTTTGGATCATTTTTGCCGTTTTATTTAAAAACTTAGCGTATTCTTTGGGATGCGCGGCGGCGTTGGTGTTGTTAAGGGTGGAGTTCCCCTCATGGCCAACGGTATCGTTTTCATTGCCCAACATCCAAGTTAAAACGTAAGGTTCGTCTTTATGCTGCATAACCATTGCGGTTACATCGTCCATCATGTTTTTGAGTTGTTTTTTATCGGTATAGTCCGTTCCCCTTTCCCAGTTAGCACCCGAGCCAACGGTGTAGGCTCCCAAGAAGTTGCCCATAATTACAGAAATGCCGAATCGGTTGTATAGGTCCCTTAAAACTTCCTTATCTAAGTTTTGCCAATGGTAAATACGAATCGTGTTGCAGCCCATTTCTTTTAATAATTGAAAATCGCCCACCGCATATTCATTGTTGTCTTTAATATTATTTTTGTTTTCATCCACCCAAGAATCATAAGGGCCGTCTGGACTGCCGTTGTTATTTTTGTCGGATAACATCCAAAGGTTATTTGATTTCGGTTTTTTGCCGACCTCGTCCATTTCATAAGCAATGCCTTTGATTAAATAGGGATTTCCATTAACTAATAGTTCCCAACGCCCTTTTTTATGTTTAATAAGTTTTACTTTTGCAGGTTCCGCGTTTAATGGGCCGACTAGGGCAAGGTTAGCTGAAATAAGGCAAATGAGGCCAACGCGATTAAAAGGGTTTAAGTGATTGGGCATGTTAATTTTTTGTTTTCCAAAGTTTATCTTTATATAAATAGTAAGTTTTGCGCAATTGGCGGATATAAGGGCTTTGCGATCCATCTCCTTGGGCAACGACTCCGAGCCACTCTTCATACATGTTTCCGTCTGGAAAAGGTCCGCCCCAAGGATGATCGATCTTATGTTTTTTGGGGTCTGCCTTATTCATTGTTTTCCACCATTCGTCCATCCATTCAAATAACACTCCGCCAATGGCATTGCCATAGCCGTTGCCATAAGTATTTTCCGCAATATTGTTCCAATTGCCTTCGTGATAGTTCGCCTGCATGGTTTCCGCATAATCTTGGTCCATATCCTTAAAGTATGCGGGGCAGCCATATTCGGTTATGATAACAGGTTTGTCGGCATTTTCTTTTAAACTGCGATAAAAGCTTTTTCCAAAACCAGCTTCGCCCCGATAAGCGTTAGCGCCTATGATATCAATTTCCGGAGCATATTTTACTAATTTATCCAGATATAAAACATCGCCGTTGCTGAGAGCTACGGGATGGTTGGGGTCAACGCTATGTATCCAAACCGCCAGCTCATTGAGGAATTTATAGAATTCTTCCGGGAACTTGTCCGCGTTACATGCGCCGCCAAATACGTTTTCATTGCCTAACATCCACATTAAGATATACGGCTCATCCTTATATCTCATAACCATGTCTTTCACGCTTTTCAACATTTTTGCGCGTTGATCCGGGTTACGGTAGTCCGTGCCGTCTTTCCAGGTGGCCCCGGAATCGCGGGCGTACATACCGACGAAATTGCCCATGATCACCATGATGCCGTAATCTTTATAGAGCTTGCCGAGCGATTTTTGAGCGTTGGGATGGTCGCTTTCATGATAAATGCGCAAGGTGTTTACTCCCATTTCCTGCATCAGCTTAAAATCTCCGATTGTGGGTTCATCTGAGTCTTGAACATTGTTTAAGTTTTTATCCACCCAGGAATCGTAGGGACCGTCCGGCGCTCCGTTTTTATTTAAATCCGATTGCATCCAGTCGGTCAAAGTTCCAAACTCAGGGCTCTGTCCCACCGGCGTGGGATTATAAACCATGCCTTTAACGATATATGGTTTTTCACCCACCTGCAGTTGCCAATGGTCGTTTTTATACTGCACTAAGCGGACGGCGCCTTTGCCAATAATTTTTTTAACCTTGAGGCTGATATTAAGTTTTTCTTCTTTATTTTTAGTATTAATTAATTTGCCGGGGCTGCAAATCACCACGTCGTTCCCCACGTCTCCGTCAAATGAATTTAAAACTTTAATTTCACCGTTTTTCCACTCGAGTTCCAATTCCGGATACTTCTTGATTAAGTATTCGATACGGTCTCCTGCGGCCACGGCCGGATACCAGGGGGTTTTCCAAAACGTAAAACCAACCGCATTGGGAAAATTGATTACAACGGAGTAATAGGCTTTAATCGCATGGCGGATCAGTCCGCCCCTTTCCAAATTTAAAGCAACGTTAAAGTATTTAACGCCCGGGGCTTCGCCGGCAACGGACCATTTGTAGAAGTTCAGTTCATGATCTTTTCCGGAATATGTCCAATGGCTTGCCTCCAGCTTCTTATTCTTGTTTAACTCTTTATATACGGGTTCCTGGAAAATGCCGTCTTTATTGGGGTAGATGCCTGTGCCTGAAGCTTTGATTAAGCCGGGTCTGTTTTTGATGATGTATTTAAATTTTTCTTTGCCGCTGTTTTCAAAACTGCCGTATAATTTATAATTGACGATCTCTTCCGCGCCGTAATCCGATAGTTTGAATTCAGCCTCAGGAAGCCGGGCATAAAGCATGCCGGATAAAAGCGATAGATAAACAAAAAAAGATATTGCCCGACCGATTTTCAATTTGTACCTCCTCGTACAAATGAGTTCTGTCAGTTTTTTAAAGCTCCGGCAGTGATTCCGGAAATAATGTATTTTTGCATAACCAGGTACAGCGTGACAATGGGTATAACTGTGATCACAACTCCCGCCATTAGCAAGGGGTACTGTGTGATATAAGCCCCTTGAAAGACCATGAGTCCGCGTTGCAGGGGCATGAGCCCTTTATCCGAAAACACGAGGGT
>JAHFBY010000423.1 GCA_023249835.1 Elusimicrobiota bacterium
TTCCAATCTTTCCAATTCGCTCACTATTTCTTGATATTCCTTTTCCTGCGATTTTCGAAGCTCCTCGTAGTTGGGCAACTCCGGCGTTGTCTGCGACATTCGCTGCTTTAAGTCCTGATACTGTCTCTGTAAATCTTTGCTCTGCTGCATACTTTGCTTGCTCTGCTGCATACTTTGCTTGCTCTGCTGCATACTTTGCTTGCTCTGCTGCATCGAGAGTTTCGAATCGTTTTCCAATTTCGTCAATATTTTGTCCTGATCCTGGCACTCCGCTATCAATTGGTCCGCTAAGTTTACTTGGTCCTGAAACGCTTTCCCCAACCGTTCCGTGTCCTTGGCTAAGTCGCGCCATCTCTTCTTTTCTTGATTTTCCAACCATCCCCTCAAGATTTTCCACATATCGCTTATCCACCTCTGCAATTTGATTATTATAATCCGTTCGATCTATCTTTTTATTCTTCAACTGCTGAGCTAATTCTTTCTTTTGCACAGTTGCTTTTGTATCTAATACTTTTTTTCCTTCTTCTAAATATGCAATGTCGGCTTTTCTCTCTGTTATTATTTCGATCGCTTCACGGTACTTCGGGTCTAATTCTAAACGGACAATTTCCTTTCTCCGAGTAGAATCCTGTATTGTATTATACGTTGAACTCCTTTCCTTTGCACCCTTAAACTCTCCCCCGCTCCACTCATCCAACTTGTTAATTACGCCCTGACGCGTATCTTCTATAGCTTCCTCATACGCTCCGCCAGACCGCCCCAGCTTTAACTCTATCTTCCTATATAACCCTACCAGCGGACCGCCCTCCCCTAACCCAAACCATTCCTTCGCAAAAACTCCATCTACTTTATTCAGCAAACTAAGCTTGTTAAGTTGACCGGATACCTTATCTGCTATTATCCCTGAACCATTCCATAACTTGCTGCCCTCTATCTTGTTAAACGTTTTTCCGGCGAACTTCACAGCGGGCTTGATCACCTCTTCCACCATTGGCTCTACGAAAGGACCCGCCTGTTCCCTTAACAACTCCATTCCCCTCTTTACCATCCCGTTGCTCTTCGCCCATTTACCCACAGAACTAATCATTACCCCGCTCACAAACGGGAGCGCTAACGCACCGCTATTCTTGATTAAATTCGCTTTCCCTTCTTCTCCCCTGCTCTTATAAACTTCCATTGCGCTTGCGCCAACATAGAGCAAATCTACCGGCGTATCTGCGCCCATAAACGACACCGTGATCGCAGCCGGCGTTTTGGTGTTTTCCGCAATCACCATTCCTAATTCCAGCCTGCTTTGCGATTTCTCTTTTTCTGCTGCTTGGCCAACTATATTTTTAACCGTAGTTTGCAGTTCTGTTTTCACCTGACTAACCTGTAGCGGGGTTAAATTCATCTTGGGCGCAAGCTTTAAAATCCCAAACTGTAACTTGGCGGCATTTTCTAACCGCTGCAGGCTCCGCCCCACGCTTCGCGCTGCATCGTTTAACGTACCCTTTTGCTCGCGCACTTCTCTCATGGCTGTAGAGAACGCTTTTAATGCAGTTCTTAACTCAGTTATGGCCCCAGATTTCTCTAACAGTTTTTCCACCGCGCTCAGCTTTAACTTCGCCTCCGCAATGAGCTTGGACCCCATTAATTTCTCTGCCAATAACATCACAACCTCTTCCGCTGTCCCTGCTTGCCTTAACTGCGCCAGCATCGTGTTCCCTATTTTAAACTGCTCTTTTTCCGTTCGCGCCAGCTCTATTTTGCCCGCCGTTAAGATGTTGACCACGCTCCGGATCACCGCCCGCAAACTTTCCGGCGTTAACTCCGCCACCGTCTGGCTCGCCCCTTCTGACGTGGACTTTACTTTCTCTAAGAGCGTAGCGTTGCCGTGGAACTTTTCCACGTTTTCATAGCCGCTTAAAGAGCTCTGTAACGCTTTGTCGGTTACTTTGATCGTAGTTTGCACTTCTGTTTGTCTTTCTACAGAAGCGTGCACTATCCCCGTCCAGTTCTCAGCTTCGCCTTGCACTAAGAGTATCCTGGCTCCTTGCGGGAGACTCTTGATTTCACTTTCGCTCATGCCGGATTGTATAAGAACCTTCTGTCCCGCTGTGCTTTGCGCGTCCATCTCTTTAAACGCCCGTCCCTCTTGAAATTGACCATCCAACACATGACCCGTAAAAATCACTGGAGGCGAAGCACTCTCGTCCTTTAGGACGCCAGCACCCTCATCTTCTTCAACCGATTTTATCTCTTCAATTACAAAGCCTTTAATATCCATGCCCGATACGCTGTTGATCCCAGCCAAGACTACAGAATTCACATTCTTCACAAGCCCTTTGTCCTCAATGCGTATACCTCCCACCTCAAAGGAGCTTCGCGCAAAGGCGTTTGCTGTTTTTCCGCTCATTTTGAGCGTCTCTTGCATGGCA
>JAHFBY010000424.1 GCA_023249835.1 Elusimicrobiota bacterium
CGCAATCCCTTATAGTTAAAGCAAATCACCTAAGAGGTTTTGGGCTATGTCTATGCGCGAAGCCGACCTTATCTTCGGCGTCCATATCCACCAACCTATCGGTAATTTTTCACACGTATTGGAAGAGGCTTACCTTAAGGCCTACTTTCCTTTTTTAAATGCGATGTGGGACCACCCTAAAATCCGTTGGAACCTGCACTGTACGGGAATATTGTGGGAATGGATGGAGAAATATCATCCGGAATATTTGGAGAAAGTCAGGATGATGGCCGAACGCGGGCAATTAGAAATCTTGACCGGCGGCTATTATGAGCCCATCTTGCCCGCCCTTAAGGATCAGGATAAAATTGGACAAATCAAAAAACTTACCCGCTACATTTTAACTCATCTTAAAGTTGAACCTAAAGGCATGTGGTGCGCGGAAAGAGTTTGGGAGCCTCACCTCCCTAAGCCCATTACGCTTGCCGGAGCAGAGTATACGGTATTAGACGACGAACATTTTTTAGCCGCCGGCATATCTCCGGACGCGTTGTCTGGATACTACCGCGTAGAGGAAGAGGGAAGATCCCTTGACGTTTTTCCCATTTCTCATGAATTGCGCTACACGATGCCCTGGAAAGATCCCGAAGAAACCATCATTTTATTTGAGCGTTGGATTAAACTTCATACTGGCGCGCGAACTCCGGTTTGGGTGATGATGGACGACGGCGAGAAATTTGGGTTATGGCCCCAGACCCACGCTTTGGTTTATGAAAGGCAGTGGCTTGAACGTTTTTTAAATTTGATTGAACAAAACCCAAACATTAAAACAATTACGTTTGCAGAAGCGCGCTTGAGCCGGCCCCCATTGGGAAAAATATATTTGCCGGCGTCATCTTATTTTGAAATGTCGGCGTGGTCGCTGCCGGCGGGCCTTTGCGCGGAACTGGAATCGGTTGCCGCTGATTTAAAAGGAGTTGATAAGGAGCAGCGCATAAAGAAGTTTTTGCGCGGAGGGATCTGGCGCAATTTTTTTGTGAAGTACCCGGAATCAAACACGATGCATAAAAAGAGTTTGCGCATCAGCGCGCGCTTGGAACGGTTGCGCCAAAAATCTTTAAATAAAAAATCTGCGGAACGCAACCCGGAACTAACCCCTGAGAGGTTAAACCTTGCGGAAGACCACTTGTGGGCGGGCCAATGCAATTGCGCCTATTGGCATGGCGTTTTTGGCGGGCTTTACCTTCCGATCTTGCGCCAAGCAATTTTTAAAAACCTGATACAAGCGGAAAAAATATTGGACATCATCGATGCGGGAGCGCAAAAAAATAGGACGTTTGCGCCCTGTTTCGAGTTCCTGGACTTTGCCGGGGATGGGCGCAAAGATTTGATCGTAGAGTCAATTGATCAGAGTTTGTATTTTTCTCCCGAGTCCGGGGGGTCGTTGTTTGAATGGGATTTTAAACCGCGCGAGGTTAACCTGGGCAACGTGCTCACGCGCAGGTTGGAAGCTTACCACTCTAAGGTCCTTAACTTGAGCCAGGGCTCTTCCGCCAATCAAATGGACATCAACAGCGTTTTAGCCAAAGAAGAAGGTTTGCGCGATCATTTACAGTACGATTGGTACCGTCGGGCAAGCTTCTTGGACCATTTCTTAGAAAAGGATTCAACTTTGGAATCTTTTCGTCGGTGCGTTTATCGCGAAGAAGGAGATTTCATCTTAGAGCCCTATTCTGCAGACCCCAAGATCCTGTTGGGCAGCGGCATTGAGGTCGCGTTCGCGCGCAACGGCAGCCTCTGGCGCGGAGATGACCGCGAACTGATAAGAGTGGAAAAAAAGATTTATTTAAAACCTTTAAAAGACTCTGGCGACGCCTCTTCTTTAGAGGCGCGTTACCGGATCACTAACCTTGGGCGTAGAATTGTGCGCGACGTTTGGTTTGCGCCTGAATTTAATTTTGCTTTTTCCGTTTATGACGCGGCGCAGGACGGTTCTTTTTTAAAATTGAAATCTTGGCAACGTGCGGACGTTCACCACCATTGGAAATTATCGGTTGATTTTTCAAACCTTACCGACGCCTGGATTTTCCCTTTAGAAACGGTTTCCAATTCCGAAGGCGGGTGTGAAAAAACGTTTCAAGGCTTAGTTTTTTTGCCGCACTGGAAATTTGACCTTCCGGTCGGGGAAAGTTTTGAACAAACGCTGAAATTTACCGTGGAGTCGATTATATGATAGAATGTTTTATTAAGGTAGAAAATCGTTTAGGTTTGCACGCGCGGCCCGCCTCCTTGTTTGTGCAAACCACTAACCGCTTTAAGTCCGACATTCAGGTTTTTAAAGACGACTTGGAAGTCAATGGCAAGTCTATAATGGGTTTATTAATGTTGGCGGCTCCTTTGGGTTCGGAGCTAAGGGTGGTGGTCAAAGGCGAAGACG
>JAHFBY010000069.1 GCA_023249835.1 Elusimicrobiota bacterium
CCAAAGCCTGCAATGTTTCTATATCTACGGTTTCCCTAGTGTTGTCTCAGGACAGTCGTATTCCGCTTAAAACCAAGCAAAGGGTCTTAGCAGCGGTGAAATCTTTCGGCTATCGCCCTAATCTTTTGGCTAGAAACTTGTCCCGTCAATCGAGCATGACCATGGCATGCGTGGTTCCTTATGAAACTTTTTTGGACAGTCCGGGTTTTTATAACGATTTGCTTTGTTCTGTTTATGAAGCGGTCAGCCTGGGCGGATACCGCATGATTTTTGAAATGATGACCCCGCAGTTTTTACGCCGCCGGTTTTATCTCCGGCTCTTCCGCGAACGCTCTATTGACGGAATGATAATTTTGTATCCGCGCAAGTCCGATCTTTATCTGCGCGAGCTTGAACCCTTTCGTAATTCCGTGGTAGTTCTGGGGAGCACGTTTGACTCTAACCCTCTTTATAGCATAACGCCCAATCACAAAGTTATGGGAAAACTTGCGTGTGAACATTTAGTCGCGCTGGGCCATAAGAAGATTGCTTTTTTTGCGTTTGATCAAGATCTTGCTTGTATAGAACAAAGGCGGGCAGGCTATGCGGAGGCGTTAAATAATGCCGGGCTAGAAACCCAAGGCGCGATGCTTTTGTCCGCCAAAAATGTTTTTGATTTGGTTTCTCCCGATACGATTAAATCTTTAAGGCTGCAAGGGGTTACGGGGATGGTGGTTTCTACCGATAGTTTGGTCCCTATGCTTTTGCGAGCTGTCTTTGAAGCGGGACTAAAAGTGCCCGAAGACCTGTCAATTGTGAGCGCAGACGATCAGTTGTTTGCCCGGTCTTTTTCGCCTCCTTTGAGCACGGTGTCGAACTCTTGTGCGAAAATGGCGACGCAGGCAATGAAACGGCTTACTGTTTTGCAAGATCAGCCCGACTCATTAAGTTTTATTTTTCGCGATCAGGTTGCCGGTGGCGAGGGGAAGGTGGAGTTTGTGGAAAGCGAACTGGTCTTGCGCGCTTCTGCCCGGCCAATTTAATTGGCGTGAAAAAAATATTGATCGTAGAAGATGAAAAACCTATCAGCCAACTTCTAAAATATAACTTAGAAAAAGAAGGCTACGCTATTTCTTTAGCTGCGGACGGGGAAGCCGGATTGGTCCAGTTCCGTAAATCCAAACCCGATTTGGTCCTGTTGGACTGGATGCTTCCTAAAATGAACGGCATTGAACTATGTAAAATTATTCGGGGAGAGAGTCGAATTCCGATCATTATGTTGACAGCTAAAAAAGACGAGATGGATAGAGTTTTGGGGTTGGAGTTAGGCGCGGATGACTACGTTACCAAACCTTTTAGCGTGCGTGAACTACTGGCCAGGATCAAAACCATCTTGCGCAGGGTCCAGGACAAGCTTCCGGATTCCGGGGTGAGGAGGATTGGCAAACTGGAAGTGGATTTGGAGCGTTACGAAGTCAACGTTAATAGTAAACCCGTTACCCTCAGCAGCAAGGAGTTTACCTTTTTAAAAGTTCTGATTCAGGCGCAGGGCAAGGTTCTTTCCCGTAACCAACTCCTAGAAGAAGTCTGGGGTTTTGACCAGGCGTCAGAAATTGATACTCGCACTGTGGACCAGCACGTCGCGCGCTTGCGGTCAAAGTTAGGGCCGGAAGCCAATCGGTTGCAGACCGTAAAAAATATTGGCTATAAATTAAAAGTGTAACCCTCCAAAATGTGGGAGAACCTTTCCTTTACCCGTAAGATCATACTCATATTTTTTGCCCTTACCCTGTCGTCTCATCTAGCGATCTATTTTTTCTTATTGCATGGCATGGGGCCCTTTGCCTATCTCCTGATCATCACTTTTAGCGTTATGGCTGCGGGCGCGATTTTGATTTATGCCTTATCGAATCAAATGATGCAGCCTCTTAAGGAAATGATTTTAATGGGGCGCGCTTGGCTTGGAGAGCAAAAGGCGGAACAGGTTTATTCATTAAGCGTGGACGAAGTAGACAACCTATCGCGGTTGATGAACCGCATTATGCAGCAAAGCCGCGCTTCTTTTGCCCAAATGAAATCGGAAAAAGAAGAGATCGCGGCCATCCTCTCTACGTTGGTGGAACACGTGATTGCCGTGGACATGAGCGGAAAAGTGCTTTACCTAAATGCGGTGGCGGAAAAATTGTTCAATATGAACAGCGCGCAGGCTAAAGGCAGAGGATTTGTCGAGGTGATTAGGCAGGCGGTGTTATGGGATATCCTACGCGATTGTTTGCAAGAGTCAAAAGCAAGGTTTGGCGAGATCAGGCTTTATTTGCCCGATGAGAGGATATTTAAAGTCCATGCTCTGCCTTTAGCCGGTCAAAATATGAGCCGGGGAGCGTTGCTGGTCCTGCACGACGTCACTAAAATAAAAGAGTTAGAGGCTGTTCGGCGGAACTTCGTCGCTAATGTATCTCATGAGCTGCGCACTCCGTTGACCAGCATCCAAGGCTATGCTGAGTCCCTGCTTTCCGGCGCTTTAGAGGATCCGAAACATAACCGAAATTTCGTGCAGACCATTTATGACCAGGCCGAACGTTTAACGCGGTTGGTGGAAGATATATTGAACTTGTCCTCTATTGAGTCGGGAAGGAGGAAGCCCAATCTAGAAAAAATTTCCGCAGGCAAGTTATTTCCACAGATTAAAGAAGACCTTAAACTGGTGGCGTTAAAAATGAAAGTCATTATTAAGCTGGACCCGGAAGCGGAAAAAGTGGAGTTGTTTGCGGACCCGGAGCAAATAAAGCAGGTATTGATTAATTTGACGGAAAACGCCATCAAGTTTAACCGTGTCGGCGGTTGGGTGAGTTTACGCGCCCAGCCATATGAAAATGAAGTGCAATTATTGGTGGAGGATTCCGGTATCGGCATTGCCAAAGACGATATCGATCATATTTTTGAGCGATTTTACCGGGTGGATAAAGCCCGCAGCAGCGAGTCCGGAGGAACCGGGCTTGGACTATCCATCGTTAAACACATCATTGATTCCCATCAAGGCAAAATAGAGGTGCAAAGCGCTTTGGGCCAAGGCTCCCTATTCACCATCAGTTTGCCGCCCTGTCCGTAGGGGCACATTGCATGTGCCCGTCTGTCCCCCCCTACAATGTCATCCGCAAGTCACATGATTTTTACATCCTTTCTATAGGTCCTGAACGTTCTATCGTTTAAAATAGAAATGAACAGCAATGGAACATAACTATGGAGGTCAGTTCAAATGATGAAAAATCGCATTAAGATGACAGTTTTATGCGCGCTGATGTTAGGCACGGTTGCGACGCATTTACGCGCGGATGACACGTCGGGCAACATATCGATTGGCAAAATGATTACGAACCTCAAAATTGCCGGGGATATGCGGGTGCGCCAAGAAAACTTTTGGAAATCAACGGCCGGTCAAACTGACCGGTCCCGGCAGCGTTTTCGCTTTCGGTTGGGCATTGAACCTCAGCTCCAGGACATTACCGTTGGTTTTAGGATAGCCTCCGGAACCGGAGAACAGGTTTCAACGAACCAGTCGTTCACTACGTTTTCCTCGCAAAAAGGCCTGTGGATTGACCAGGCTAATTTGCAGTGGAAAGCCCTGCCCTGGCTCAAGCTTATGGGCGGAAAAATGTTTAACCCCTTATGGCGGCTTTATTCTTCCGATATCGTCTTTGACGACGACTTTAACCCGGAAGGCTTTGCCCAACAGTTGGATTACACCTTCTGCGAGCGTTTGAGCGTTTTCGCTAACTTAACGCAGGTTGCTTTAGATGAAGATTCCAGCGACAACCGGGATCAGTGGATGTTGGCCTACCAGGCGGGATTTCAAACCAAGCTCTTTAATGAAACGAAATGGACTTTAGCCGCTTCGCTCATTGATTTGGACAATGAAATGGCGAACAACTTTAGCCAAACCACGGTCGAAGAGGGGAACACCCGGTTTCCGGGCTCTGCCACCTCCACCACCACGGCTTATTTCACCATGATTCACTTAACTACGGAATTAAAATCCAAAATAGGCCCGCTGCCTTTCAGCGTTCAGGCTGATTATGTCAATAACATCGCCGACAACTCCGTTAACCCTACCAAAGCCTCGGCGGCAACGACTTTGCCGGCGCAGGTGGAAAACGTGGGCTACCAGGTAGGCATGATACTAAACAAAGCGGCTAAACCCATGTCTTGGGAAGCGGCTTATTTCTTTAAGTGGCTGGAAACCAATGCTTCTTTAGCGGATATGGTTGATGCTGATTTTGGAGACGGCGGAACGAACCGGCGCGGACACATTATGTGGCTCGCGTTTAGCCCCCGGGAATACGTCCAGCTCAAGGCTAAGCTTTTTGTGACGGAAGTAATCCGTCCGGGTCTGGCTCCGGGAGCAGACAACATCAACCGGATGCAGTTGGATATGTCGGTTAAGTTCTAACGGCGGCACGTCACGCGCCTTTTGCGCCATTGTCATGCGGTTGTCACATGGATTATCATAAAATAGGAGAATAAACGTTATGAAGACATTGATAAAAATATTAGGAATTTTTGCCTTAGGACTGCATTTGAGCGCTGGTTTTGCCGGCGCCGAAGACGTGCTCATTAACGGGGCTGGGGCCACTTTCCCTTACCCTATCTACTCCAAATGGTTTGACGAATACCACAAACTAAAACCTGACCTCAAATTCAATTATCAGTCCATTGGCTCGGGTGGCGGCATTCGGCAAATTATGGCGCAGACCGTGGACTTTGGCGCGAGTGATTCCCCTATGAAAGATACGGATATGGAGTCAGCGCCGGGATTTCTTTTTCATATTCCCACAGTGCTCGGAGCAGTAGTCGTGACTTACAACATTCCGGCAGTAACCGGTAATATTAAGCTGACGCAGGCGGCCCTATCTAAAATATTTTTAGGAACCATTAACAAATGGAACGACCCTGAGATCCAAAAGGATAACCCCGGGATTTCTTTTCCGGATCAGCCCATCATCGTGGTGCACCGGTCTGACGGTTCTGGAACCAGCAGTATTTTTACGGACTTTTTAGCTAAAGTCAGTCTCAGTTGGTCAACGAAAGTTGGTCGGGGGACTTCTGTAGCTTGGCCAACGGGCTTGGGTGGTAAAGGCAATGAAGGCGTGGTTGGGTTGATTAAGTTGACCCCCTACTCCATTGGCTATTGCGAATTGATTTATGCGCAAAGCAACAAGTTGCCAATAGCAGACATTCAAAATAAGGCGGGTAAATTCATCACCCCGTCTTTAGGAAGCGTAACTGCCGCGGCTCAGGGAAAAATACCCTCTGATTTTCGTGTCTCCATCACTAACTGCGATGCGGCTGCGGGTTACCCTATTTCCGGTTTCACTTGGCTTTTGGTTTATGAAAAACAAAAGAATGCGGTCAAAGGCAAAGCTTTGGTCGGTTTTTTGCACTGGATGTTGAAAGATGGACAAAAGCTTGCGGGCGACTTGGGCTATGCCCCGCTGCCTGAGAACGTCAACCAAATGGTTGAAAAAGCAATCATGAAAATTAAGGTCCAATAACAGGAGACGCATGGCTTTAACCAACGTCGCCAACGCGCCAACTCCAGTTATCCGCAGGTTAAAATTCGTAGAGAGCGTTGGCGATCTTGTTTTTAAATGGAGCACAATATTTTTTGCCAGCCTCATCATCCTGGCGGCGGTTTGGATTGGATGGGAGCTGCTGATCAACTCTTCGCTTTCACTAAAGAAGTTCGGACTAAATTTTTTATGGCGGCAGGTTTGGGATCCGGTAATGGAGGACTTTGGCGCCCTGCCGTTCATTTATGGAACATTAGTCTCCTCCACCATCGCATTGCTTTTCGCTGTTCCTTTGGGTTTAGGCGTGGCGGTGTTCCTCTATGAATTAGCGCCGCCAAAAATTGCCGACGCCATTGGTTTTTTAACCGAGCTTTTAGCCGCGATCCCAAGCGTTGTTTACGGTTTGATTGGGGTGTTCGTGATCGTGCCTTGGGTGCGGTGTTCTTTAGAGCCGTTCTTATCAAAATATCTTGGGTTCATTCCACTGTTCAAGGGCGCGCCTTATGGCGTCGGCATGCTCACCGCGGGCTTGATTTTAGCGATTATGATCCTGCCCTTCATCGCAACAATATCGCGAGAAATATTTAAAACCGTTCCGCAAAGCTTAAAAGAATCTGCCATGGCCTTGGGCGCAACCCGTTGGGAAGTTTTGCGAATTGTGACCATTCCTTTTTCCAAGTCAGGAATTTTGGGGTCTATCTTCTTGGCTTTGGGCCGCGCCTTGGGAGAGACCATGGCCGTCACTATGGTGATTGGCAACCGTCCAGAAATTAAACTATCTTTATTTGAGCCCGGCTACACGATGGCGGCGGTCATTGCCAACGAATTCACGGAGGCGACGAGTTCTCTTTACTTGAGCACTTTAGTAGAGGTGGGCTTGGTATTGTTCGGCATTACTATTTTGGTCAACGGTATAGCCCGAATGATGATTTACCGGTCCCACCGTTCCGCGGGTCTTGGGGCGCGCGCATGAGCCGCTTTTATCGCCGCAAACTAATTAATTTCGTCGCTTTTTTAATCACCGGGATATGCGCTCTCTTTACCGTTGGCATCTTATTTTTTATCCTTGGCTATATCGCTTACCACGGCGCCTCCAGCATCAATTTGAATTTCTTTACTCAATTGCCTAAACCCGTTGGAGAAACTGGCGGAGGCATGGGCAATGCGATTGTTGGAACCTTAAAACTGCTTTTTTTAGCCTCGGTGGTGGGCGTGCCGGTCGGTTTTTTAGGAGGGGTTTATCTTTCCGAGTACGGCGCTAATAAGTTTGGCTTTCTCATTCGGTATGCGACGGATGTTTTAAACGGCGTGCCCTCCATTGTGGTTGGAGTTTTTGCCTACACCGTGATCGTTTTACCCATGAAACATTTCTCCGCCATTGCCGGCGGTTTTGCCTTGGGGGTGATGATGATCCCCATTGCCGTGCGCAGCACAGAGGAGTTTTTAAAAGTGATTCCGCAGAGCGTCCGAGAGGCGGGTTTGGCCTTGGGGTTGCCGCGCTGGAAAGTTATCCTTTTTATCGTCATTCCAACAGCGTTTCGGGGTTTATTGACTGGAATCTTGTTGGA
Organism: Elusimicrobiota bacterium; assembly: GCA_023249835.1. Lineage (GTDB taxonomy): Bacteria > Elusimicrobiota > Elusimicrobia > 2-02-FULL-39-32 > 2-02-FULL-39-32 > JAHFBY01. The sequence continues at coordinate 7,115 of JAHFBY010000069.1, forward strand.
CCTTTCCAGGGTAGCGGGGGAAACCGCGCCTTTGCTCTTTACCGCGTTTAGCAACCGCTATTGGGCCAAAGGGTGGTTAGAACCGATCGCTTCCCTGCCGGTCATGATTTTTACCTATGCGATTAGTCCTTATGAAGATTGGCACAAACAAGCTTGGGCGGCTGCGCTGGTACTGATGATGCTGGTGCTGTTTACGGGTTTATTTGCGCGGATCCTACTACACAAAAATCAAGAGGTGGTATTATGAGACCCGAGACTGATTCATTATCAAATTTACAACTGCTTGCAAAAGAAACTCAAAATAAAAATGAAAATACCGGTTCCGGACATAAAGATTCTTTTGCAGTGGGAATAGATATCCGCGACGTTAGCGCCTATTTTGGCAACGCGAAAGTGGTTAAAAATATTTCTATGCAAATTACGGCTAACCGCGTTACGGCCATTATTGGACCTTCGGGTTGCGGTAAATCTA
>JAHFBY010000070.1 GCA_023249835.1 Elusimicrobiota bacterium
GCGACCGTTTTCAAGGTTTTGGCAAAGAAGCTCGACAGTTCACCCGCTGGTTGATTGAAGAATATGGAGACTCTTTTCAAGGTTTGACCTACAGCTTTAAAAATAAATTTAAATCTTCCCACATCGAACATTCTTCGGTAAAAGATTTAGCCGATAGGATAACTTCCCGCCTGGAAAAAGAAGAGATATACCACAGCGTGGTCATGAACGGCCCGGACCTTGCTTGGCATGTAGCATTAATGAAGTTTATTGTGGACGAGTGCATGGCTTCCTTTGTATCCAACGTACGGGAACTGGACGAACATGGTTTTTTTGACACTCCGGAAAAACTCGAAAAAGACAGGGTAGGCGAGATTGAGTCTTTATTTGATCGCGCCGCAAAAAATCGCAAGTTAATACCGCTTTTAGGCAGCAAACTGCAACAATACGATCTCTTTAAACACTACGAGGACCGCTTCTTCCGCTTAATTAAAAGTTAGATTTCAAAACCCGTAGATTCTAGAGAGGCGTCCCGCGCTTCGTAATAGTCCAGCCCCGAATGGTCTAATACTTCTTCACCCATAAGGATGCGCAGGGTGTTTTGGAGCTTTAAATGCTGGATGAATAGATCGTGCTCCGGTTCTAAGTCTGGACGGCACATTGGTGACTTAAAGAAAAAGGAAAGCCATTCCTGAATGCCGGACAATCCCGCCCTTTGCGCTAAGTCTAAGAACAACACCAAATCCAAGACAATGGGCGCGGCCAAAATAGAGTCCCGGCAAAGAAAATTTATTTTTATCTGCATAGGCATATTGAGCCAGCCAAATATATCAATATTGTCCCAACCTTCCTTAGCATCGCCGCGAGGCGGATAATATTCTATACGAATCTTGTGATAAAGCTCTTTATAAAGTTCCGGATAAAGATCCGCTTGCAGTATAGCGTCTAAAACCGAAGATTTGCTAACTTCTTTAGATTTAAACGACTGCGGATCGTCTAAAACTTCCCCGTCCCGATTGCCCAGAATATTGGTGGAAAACCAGCCGCTCATCCCCAACATCCTGGCTTTTAGGCCGGGAGCCACCATGGTTTTCATTAAAGTTTGCCCTGTTTTAAAATCTTTTCCAGCGATCGGCACTCTGTGTTTTTTAGCTAACTCCATGATCGCAGGCACGTCGCAGGAGAGGTTCGGAGCGCCGTTCGCATAAGAGGTACCTGTTTTTATCGCGGCGTAAGCGTAAATCATTGAGGGGGGAATGTCCTTAGAATTAGCTTTTAACCCTTTTTCAAAGAGGTCAATGGTTTGATGCACTTTGGCCGGTTTCATATAAATTTCAGTGGAACCGCACCAAACCATCACGGTCCGGCTGAGGTTATTTTTTTTCTTAAAATTTTCAATGTCCGCGATCAGCTTCTCGGCCAATTCCATTTTATTTTTTGCGCTCTTAACGTTGGGTCCGTTCAACTTTTTCACGTAATGCTGGTCAAACACGGCGGGTAGCGGCTTAACAGTTTTTAAATCTTTTTGCGCCGCGTTTAACAAGGCGTCGGGGATCACGCCGGCTTTAACCGCGGTTTGATAAGAATCATCTTCGAAAATGTCCCATCCGGAAAAGACAAAATCTTTCATTTCTGCCAAGGGCACGAACTCTTTAATGACCGGAAACCTTGGCTCCGTACGCTTGCCCAGTCGAATTTTTTGCATTTGAGTGATGGAACCAATGGGTTGGGCCAAACCTTTACGGCAGAGGAAGACTCCGGCCATAAAGGTCGTAGCCACGGCTCCCATGCCCGGCAATAAAACTCCCAGCTTGCCTTTTGCAGGAAGAATTTCTTTTGATAACTCAGGATAATAAGAAGTTTGTTCGCTCATGGATAATAAAGATACAAATTACTAAGCAAATGGTCAACAGGCGGGCAGCGTTAGAGGAATACGAGCACGAGGAAATATAGGGGCGAACCAATGGCGCTCATCCATAAAAATAAATGAATTTTTCCTAAAGCTGCCAGCAGGATAACAAGATATATAAAATCTCGGCGCGCTAAAGCGTCCGCGACTTTCTGCATTTTTCCTCCGGGTTGGGCGGCCACGGAAGAAAATACCGGACCTGTTCCTGATTTTTCGCGCATGGTGCGCCAATAGACCCAAGCAGCCGACAACAAAGTCCCGCCTACGGCTAAAAGGCCTAAACCGTAAGGATATGACCTGCCAATGCGGTGAGCAAGACCCCAACTGATCATCCCGAACACGAAAGAATGAACCACGTTGTCGCCCCAAAAATCCAAGATGCCCCCGGCGCGAGACTGTTGGAACTTGAGCCTAGCGATCTCCCCATCGCAACCGTCAAGGATGGAATGAAGCCAAAACAGTAGCGCGCCGATAAGGTGATGACCTGCCCCATGAGATAAAAAGAAAAACGAGCCGCCAACGCCAATGGCCGTGCTAATTAGGGTCATGTGGTTGGGCGTGAGGCTGGTAGTCACCAAGACTTTAGTGCACGCAATGGAAAGCTTGCGCTCAAAATGGCGGGACATGAATCCCTCTTCTTTTTTGATCAAACCTTGCAAAAGCCATTGCCGGGCGCGGACAAAACCTCTACCAGAGTCCAAAACGATCCACTCACCCTGGGTCTCCGGTAAATCCAATTGCGGACACCCAGCGCGCGGACCCAAAACGCTCCCAATCGTTTGCGGACGAAAAAAATAAGAGCGGGTAAAGGGCAATTGAAATCCTTGTCCAGGCGTAAGTTTGGTTTGCGCTAACTTTTGCCAAAGCGGCAACGCGATCAGAACGTCTGGACGTAAAATGAACGCGCCTGGCAAAAGGTCAGCTTCAGTAAAGGGAAGGCCTGTTAAAAGATCCGCACACTTCAGGTTGGACAATGAATCGTTTTCTAAATCTTGGTTCAAACAGATTCCAAATCGGGTAAACCCCGCCTTTTGCGCCGGAATGGTCCATCGCTCCCAAAGCGTAACTCCCAAAACTTTACCCGCCTGATCAAGGACCATTTTTTCCGCTTGATCTAAACAAATGATAAGAGTGGTGGTCATGATGGTTAAAAGGGCAGCGCGCTAAGCTTTGAGTTGGAGTCTTTTGCGCGTTCAATAATTTTTAAACAAGATTGCGCCATGGCTAAATTACGGCCTCGCATCTCAGATTGGCTCAACTCTTTAGAAAACTCTTCAATCACTAAATCAAACCATTCCGGGTGGTGGGATCCTTCTGATAAAGGCGCCGCAAAATCATAGCGCTCCGGAGGACCATTGGCGCCAAGCTCCTGCACGGTGAGGAAGCTGTCTTCAATGCGTAAAACGCCTTTAGAGCCTTGAACCATTCCGCAATTTTTTCGCACGCGCGAAGCCCAAGTCAAAAAAACTTCCGCGCTTTTAGCCCCGGGAAACTCCAAAGTAATTTTTGCCGTATCTTCTACGGGCAAATCTTCATACTGTCTATTTTCCAAAACCGCGCGCACAGTCAAGGGAACCAGTCCCATCCACTCTAGAACCAAGTAAAAAGCGTGCCAACCATGATCCACTAAAATCCCTCCGCCTGATTTCTTAGGATCAGTCCGCCAATTGTTGGAACCTGAGCCCAAACCCGCAACCGCAGCCGGACGGTCCCGCAACACAAAATATTCCACGCGTTCAGGAAGTCCGATCAAACCTTGCTCTAAAATTTCGCTCACTTTGCGGCAAAGCGGCGCGTATTTCCAATTGTGCACGCTCATCAATACTCGGTCCCTCTGCTTTGCCAAATTTTCTAACTCAGCGAATTCTTTTTCCGTCAAAACCAACGGTTTTTCGCAAAGCACGTGCAGGTTTGCGTTTAAGGCGTCGCGCACGTTTGTGAAATGGAGGAAAGGAGGAGTGCAGATATCCGCAAATTCTATATTCAGGTCGCGGGCAAGGGCCAAACTTTCCAATACTTTTGCCCCTGGAACTCGTTGGCTAAAACGAGAGCGTTGCGCTGCGCTCGTGTCCACGCCTGCAACTATTTCAAAATCCTGACGCTTTTGCCAAGCCGGAAGGTGGCCTTCTTGAGCAATATTGCCTAAACCAAGGATAAGGCCGCGCATGAGGGATTAGTTCTTGTACAAGCCTTTTTTTTCTACCAGGTCAAAAACTTCGGCGAATATGGCGGCAGCCTCTAAGGCGATTTTTTTTGTGATGTTAAGGGGCGGGATCAAACGAATATTGGGCGAATAGGCCATAGAGAGCAGCCCACGCTTGAGACACTCCTGAAAGATAAAATGGGCCGCGGCAGTAGAAAGCGGTTCTTTTGTTTTTTTATCCTTAACCATTTCAATGCCTAACATTAGGCCCTGACCTCGAACCTCGCCAACGAATGAATATTTTTCCGTGAACGGCAAAAGCGCTTCGAAAAGAGCTTTCCCAACCTCGCGTGAATTTTCCACCACTTTTTCTTTGGTGATGATCTCTAAAGTGGCCAATCCGGCGGCTGATCCTAAGGGATTGCCTCCGTAACTAGAGGAACTGCCCGAAGGGTTGGCGTAAGGTTTTGCCGAACAATTGGCGTCGCTTGATATCACTCCGCTTAAAGGGAATCCGCCACCGATCCCTTTGCCCACGGTTAAAATGTCCGGCACAAAACCTTCATGCTCAAAACCCCACATTTTACCCGCGCGTCCAAAACCGGTCTGCATTTCATCCGATATGTATAAAGCGTTAAACTCCTTGGCAATTTCTTTTACGCGAGTTAAAAAGCCCGGCGGAGGGACGACGTTGCCGGCCGTTCCCTGAATGGGCTCAACAATAATGGCAGCGACTTGCTGTTGGGTTTGCAGTTTAATGACCTGGCGCAAATGGTCGGCGCAAGCGATCCCGCAATCCGGATAGCGCAGCTTGAGAGGACAACGATAGCAATAAGCAAAAGGGGCTTGATAAAGGCCCGGCATGAACGGACCCATCTCTTTTTTAAACTGGTCTCCCAGCAAACCTAACACGCCTCCGGTTTTGCCGTGAAAACCGCCCCAAAAACTAATGAACTCAAATTTTTTCGTGACTGACTTAGCCAAACGAAAAGCAGCTTCTACAGACTCGGCTCCGCTAGTGAAGAGTTGGATACGCCGTAAACTGGGAGGAAGCAAAGAGCTTAAAAGCTTAAGGAAATCTCTGCGCACCGAAGTAGTAAAACTCGAATAGGTGAGCGTAGCGGCCTGACGTTGCAGCGCTTTAACGTAGCGGGGATGGCAGTGGCCAATGCTGCCCACGCCAATGCCGGAAACAAAATCAATATATTTATGGCCGTCTTCATCATAAACCAAAGAGCCCTTGCCCCGCGCCAAAGCGATCTTAGCGTAAAGCGCAATGCCCTGCAACCCCGGGGAGACTACTTTTTGTTCGTCATCAAAAATTTGTTTAGATTTTTTACCCGGCAACGAAGCTATCACGATCATCTCTCCTTAATAAATTTTGATCTTCACGGATTAGTGTGTGTGAATTTCATGAACTGTGGGGGCGAGGCATGCCTCGCTCCTACAGTTTTGGGCGATGTGGGAGGCAATTTGGGCAGAGGCTTCGGGGCGAAAAAGAGCAAAGCTGGGCCATGCGTTTAAATCGATTAAATAAATTTCGCCTTGGGCCGTGATGATAGCGTCGCCGCCGTAGACTTCCAAACCAATGGATTTCGCCGCTCTGGCAGTGATAGATTTGAGCTGGCTCTCGGAAAACGGGAACTTATTTAACACCTGGTTTTTATGATAGAACCAGCGGAACCATTGATTTTTTTCCGAATGGCCCACCCCGTAGTATTTAATCAAATCGCCGGGGACGTGCGCTTGCAAAAGGACCTGGACAATGCCCCGTTCCCCGAACCGGCGCACCGCCGCCTCTAAGGCCAGGGGGGAATCCGTCAGCACCACGTCTTCGGCGGTGGTGTTGTGCACGTCGCCCCGTTTGACCCAAATCTTCTCTGCCGGCGTGTCTTCCGCGGCAATAAACTTATGCGTATCCGCGAACGCGCCCCAAGGCAGGGGCACTCCCGCGGCGGCTAAAGCCGGGATCATGCGAAACCGGTAAGTGGCGTAGATGGATGGGGTAGAGTTGACCGCGCTCTTTTTATACAGGGACTCCCATTGCGCGATTTTTTTTAAAATAGCCTCTTGTTCGCACATCATGAAGATCAAGTCCGGCTGCAAACGGGAAAGGAGGTCCCGATCGTCCATCAGCTCCTGCGGTTCCATGAGGTGCACTTCGCACCCCTGCTTTTTGAGCTCTTCGCCCGTCAGCCGCAGGATTTCATAATCGTCAAATTCGCGTTGGGGAGAGTGCAGGACTTCCCGAAATATACCTAATATTTGCATAGTTTTTCCTCCGCGGCATAGAATAATTCTGCCTCTTTTAAATCTTCCGGGCGGTCAATGTCCAAGACGTTTTCCATGAGCACGCCATAGACCTCTCCGCTTTGCTGGCTCAGCCAAGCCAAATAATGGCGCAAAGCGCTGAACGTTTGTTCTGGTTTTTGCGCAAAAAGCGCACCGGGCACAGAGTAGTAGCCAGACGTTACATAATTGCCTGTTGGTCCACCTAAACTTAAGATCCGCCGGCTAAGGGGGTCCCACTGCGCCCAAAGCGGTTTTTCATCCGGCACAGGGCGGGTCAGTCCCAGTACCACCGCATTTTTATTCGCCACCTCCGGATCCAGCATTTTACGCAGCTCCTCTGGAGAACAAAGGGCGTCCACGGTTGAGATAAGGTGTTGACCCGGTCCCAACCGTTCTCCTACTCGCTCGAAGCTTTCCGCGGAAGAGGGAGTGGTTTTTAAAATAATATCCAGATCTAAATTTGGGAAACTGCTGCGCGCCCAATCCGCGCAATCCTGTTCTTGTTCATTAAAAATGATCACTGCTCGGCGCACACCGCAAAGTTCTAAATTCCGCAATAAATGACCGATCAAAGGCCATCCCGCGACTCGCACCATGGGCTTGTGCAATGAAATGCCTCCGTCTCTCAACCTTTGCCCCTGACCGGCGCTGATAATGCCCGCGGATTGGATCATTGCTTAAGCCACCAGGTTGATTGGTTTTCCCGCAAGGAAGGATTGAATGTTTTGCAAGGTGGTGTCCAAAATCCTTTGCAGCGCTTCCTGGCTATAAAACGCGATATGCGGCGTAATGACTACGTTTTCTCGATGCAACAAGATATGATTTTTGAGCAGCGTCTCCAGTTTTTCTTGCGGATAGTGTCGGGAAAGGATTTGCTTTTCTTCTTTAATCAGCTCTTCGCCTTCCAAGGCGTCTAACCCCGCCCCTGCTAAAATGCCTTGGTCCAGCGCGTCCACCAAAGCGTGCGTGTCCACGAGGCCGCCGCGCGCCGTGTTGATCAACAGGGCGCCGCGCTTAAATTTTTGCAAGTTAGTGCGGTTGATCAAGTGGTGCGTGCTGGGGTTATAAGGGGAATGCAGGGAAACGATATCCGAATTGGCCAGGAGATCGTCAAGTTCAACGTAACGGAAACCCAACACTTCTTCTAAAAATCGGTTCTTATGCACGTCATAGGCCAAAACTTTCATTCCAAAGCCGGTGGCCATGCGGATCACGTGCAAGCCAATGTTGCCCGCGCCCACGATTCCCAACGTTTTATCTTTT
>JAHFBY010000425.1 GCA_023249835.1 Elusimicrobiota bacterium
GCTGATCACCGGCGGGCTGGGTTTTCTAGGCAGCAACTTGGCCCTATCGCTCTGTCGTTTGGGAGCAGAAGTAACCGTGATCGATTCTTTTTTACCTAACCACGGCGCCAACCCTTTTAATATTGCCGAATTTAAATCCGAAATTAAACTGATCCGCGGAGATATCCGCAACCGCTCACTCCTAAACAAACATATCGCGGCCAATGATTTTTTGTTCAACATCGCCGCGCAAACCAGCCACACGGACAGCATTGAGCACCCCCTGTTGGACGCCCAGATCAACAACCTCGGCCAGCTCCAAATTTTAGAAGCTTGCCGCCACAAAAATCCCGATATCCGCCTCATTTACTGCTCCACTCGCGCTATCTATGGCAAATCGGACAAGAAAAATATTGACGAAGAAACGATCCCCAACCCCTTGGACATTTATTCCGTCAACAAGCTCGCGGGTGAATACTACCATAAGATCTACGCCCAGGTCAGGAACTTAAACGCCACCATCCTGCGGGTGGCCAACGGCTACGGGCCCCGGGCGCAAATGCGGGGCCCGAGCTTCGGCATCCTCAACTGGTTCATCCGCCTAGCTTTGGATAACGAAGAGATAAAGATTTTTGGCGATGGCAAACAACTCCGCGATTACGTTTACGTGGACGATATCGTGCAGGCGTTCCTGGCAGTCGGCGCGCAAAACGATTTAAAAGCGGAAGTGCTTAACATCGGATCAGGCAAAGGGTTGCCGCTGATTAAGATCGTGCAAGAAATCATCCGCATTAGCGGCAGCGGAAAGATCAAATATGTGCCCTGGCCGGAAAACAACAAAAAAATCGACGTGGGCGATTTCATCGCCGATATCCGCCAAATTCGCGCCAAAACGAACTGGAACGCCACTACCCCCCTGAACCAAGGACTGCGCGACACCATCCATTTTTACCGGACGAACAAAAAACGCTACTGGTCTTAAGGCGCTAACACCATTGAAATAAGTTGACACTGTAGCAAAGACATATGGTTATTGGCTCAGATTCCCGATGGTTAAACCCCTTGCGGCGCCTTATCAAGGTTAGGGAATGTCTGTGCCATTGACATCATATTCTAATCCTGTTAAAATTTTTATATGACCTTAAAAGCGATAGAAAAAGCTGTCCGATCACTTAAACCAGAAGAACAGAAAAAACTGCTTCACGACCTTCCGTTGCTTATTAAGCTATCATCTGAGGACATGGCCAGACTCAAGGCTTCAGAAAAATCATTCGCTTTTTGGAATAACCCTCAAGATTCTATCTATGACACCTTATAAACGGGGAGATGTTGTACTCGTGGCTTTCCCGTTTACCGACCTCACCACCACTAAGATGAGGCCGGCCATTGTTATTTCATCCGAAAAAATAAACCGCAAATTCAATGACATTGTTGTTGCGGCAGTCACATCCAACATTTCTAAGAAACCATCGGAAGACGAACTGCTTCTCACTACCTCAGACCAAACCTGTGCAGGATTGCCAAAAACGTCCATGGCAAAACTCTCAAAAATCGTCACGCTTGATCAGAGATTAATTCGAAAAAAGTTAGGTTATATTCCTACTGAAACTCTTTTAAAAATTACTCATATCATCTATTCTGTGCTGCAATAATTCCTGTTATTTTCCTAACGTTTTGAGGATGACCTCTTGGGAAACTTCTCTGATAAATCAAATTATATGGATATTTTAGGTTATGTCAATTGGCGAGATGGAAAAAGAGCTCACCGCGGCTCTGGCCTGCCTCATCCAACAATAATTGTTTCCTGCCCATAGTATTCTAAAAACAGCCTTTAATTTTGACGGAATTCCTGTTATATTTAAAGCGTAAATAAATCATTGTTTTTGTGGTTTTTATGACTACTATACCTGTGCAGCGGGCACTGTATCAGCCGTCTTGGATGCGATTGGTCGCATTATTGACGGCAGGGTCTTTTTTTTATGTTCAGACAGTTCAGGCAGCGGCCCAAGCGGCTCAGTCCCTCTGGCAGGAACGGCAAAAAGCCGGGCAAAAATTAAAAGAGCCTCATCCTGCTCCGGGCCAAGATTGGGAACTCTTGGCGCAAAACAGCCCTGCCTTAAATCCTGCGACCAATAACTTAGGTAACCTAGCCGGCTCCTGGATTAAATCTTTTTGTCCCTCCGCGCAAATGACGACGGAACCCTCCCTTGCGCTCGTAAGCGCGCTTAAGAAATCCGTGGGCCTCTGGGCCAACGTAGGGGACTCTTATGCGCCTGGTTCCTGGAAACCCGGAGACCCCTGGGTCCTGCATATCCAAGACGCTCACCAAAACTTCAACGCGCAAAAAAACATTGCCAAAATAATTCTGGCCATGCCTGCTAAAAATAGTCTTACCATAGGGTTGGAAGGTGCGCAAGGACCGCTAACCCTC
>JAHFBY010000426.1 GCA_023249835.1 Elusimicrobiota bacterium
AATATCAGCAGAGGTTCCCTGGACCGGAGTGTTGATCGCAGTCCTTTCCGCGAAGGAACGCAAAGCATTATTCTTCGCGTTAATTTCCGGTAAATAACGAATTCGACCCATTAAGGTCTTTACATAGCCGTTTTTTTTGGCGTCTAAAACAGTTTGTTCCATCCAATCCCTGACTCCAGAATATTTAAGGAAATAAGTGTCAATCATCTCTTGGGCTTCCGCCATGCCAATACCCAAACTTTGCGCCAAGCCGTAAGCCTGTTGACCATAAACAATCCCAAAATTAACCGCTTTGGCCCTACGCCTCATCTCCTGAGTCACCAAACTTGGCGTTACGTGGTTGACTTCCGCAGCCGTAGACAAATGAATGTCCTCGCCGTTTAGAAACGCTCTTGACAAAGCAGGGTCCCCGCTCAAGTGAGCTAAAGCCCTAAGGTCAATTTGCGAATAATCAGCGGAAAGAAAAACATTCCCGGGGCCAGAAACAAAAGCCTTGCGGATCATCCTGCCCTGCTCCGTTCGGATCGGAATATTTTGTAAATTGGGATCGGTGGAAGAGAGTCTCCCCGTTGCCGCCACCGCCTGGTTTAATGAAGTATGAACCCGCGCGTCTTTTTCTCCCGCCACGGCCAACAAGTTTTCCACATAAGTTGATTTAAGCTTTGAGATCTCTCTATGGCTGATCAAAACCCTGGGCAGTTCATGAGCGTCGGCTAAAGAGCGTAAAACTTCTTCATTAGTGGAAAAACCGGTCTTGGTTTTTTTGCGGGCAGGCAACTTCAATTTTTCAAATAAAATAAACGCCAACTGTTTAGGAGAGTTAAGGTTAAACTCTTGTCCGGAGAGAGCGTGGGCCTTTTTTTCGATGCTTTGCAGTTGGGCGGTGAACTCCTGATTCACTTGGTTTAAATATGGCCGATCCACAAGAATCCCCGCCATTTCCATTTCCGCTAATATCGGTACCAGGGGCATTTCTAAATCAGTAAAAAGTTTCTCAATTTCCCGGGAATGGAGAAGGTCGCCGAAATGGTCCGCCAACTGCAAGGTGAAATCCGCGTCCGCGCAAGCATAGGGAGCAGCGCGTTCAATTTCAACGTCCTCCATGTTATGTTCATTCTTGCCGCTAAAAAGTTCATTGAACCGGGTCATCCTGGCGCCCAATATTTCTGCCGCCAAATCTTTCAATTTATGACTATTCTTGGAAGGGTCTAAGCAATAGGAAGCAATTAAAGTGTCAAAGGCCATATTCCGCATACGCACGCCCGCTTGCGCCAATATGGAATAATCAAACTTTAAATTGTGGCCCACTACGGCATAATTAAAATCTTCAAGAATTGGTTTGATTTTTTTTATAACGCTATCAACGTCTAATTGGGGAAGAGCGCCCAGCGCGCGATGGCCAAGGGGGACATACGCCGCGTTGTCCTTAGCCCAACTAAAGGAGATCCCCACTAAATGCGATTTCTGTATGTTTAAACCCGTGGTTTCCACGTCCACCGCAAATCGTCCGGCCGCGCGTAACTTTTGAATGAGTCTATCCAAATCAGCAAAACTCAAAATAGTTTCATATGCTTTATTTTCTAGGGCGACTGTGCCAAGCGAACTCTTGGCAATATCTTTGGGTTGGGCAACCTCCGCCAACAAGCTGTAAAATTCAAGGCGTTGGCAGAAAACCTCAAGTTCGGGAGGAAACGCAAGCGCGACCTTGCACCGCTCCCAATCAACCTGAATTGGCGCCGCGGAATTTAGCGTAATTAAATCCTTACTTTGGGCAATCTGGCCCCGGTTTCGATCAATGCTAATTTTTATTTTTTCGGAAAGTCCATCCGGCAGGGTCAAAATCTTATCCAGACTCCCGTATTGCTGCAACAGTTTAGACGCAGTTTTTTCCCCGATCCCGGGAACTCCGGGCACATTATCGGCGGAGTCCCCAATCAAAGTAAAGAGTTCCACTATTTTCTCCGGCCTGACCCCCCACTTTCTAATGACCTCCTCCGCATCAAAAAGTATTTTCTTAGATTCGTTAAAAACTTTTATTTGAGGAGAAACAAGCTGCAATATATCTTTATCGCCGCTCACTATGATCACTTCCATATTTTGGGCCGCAGCGCGCAAAGCCGCGGTCGCAATTAAATCGTCTGCCTCATACCCGGGCAATTCAAACTTTTCTAAACCCATTGCGTCCACCAGTTCCCGCGACAATGGAAATTGGGACTTTAACTCAAGGTCGGTCTCTTTGCGCGTAGCTTTATAATCAGTAAAAATTTCATGCCGAAAAGTTTTACCGGGCGCATCAAAACATACCCCCACGAAATCAGGTTTTTGTTCACGCAAAAGTTTGAGCAACATGCGGGCAAAACCTAAAATAGCGTTGATCGGCTCTCCTTTAGAAGTACATAGCGGAGGC
>JAHFBY010000427.1 GCA_023249835.1 Elusimicrobiota bacterium
TCGCGTTCATTAAACCTTGCTCAAGCGTCAGTTTTTTTCCTTGCCCGTCACTGGCTTCAATTTGGGTGAGAATGTTTCCCAGGTCTTTTAAATATTCAACTGTTACTGGACTGTTCATTTAATGCTCCTTTAAGTTTTAATAAATTATTTTAAAAGCGCGGTAATATATTTAAGCAACGGAACAGACTCAATAGCGTTGCGGTTGCCCACGATCTTAACAGCCATGGCGCCCACGGCGTTGCCGATAAAGCCGACTAAGTCCATCCTTACTTTTTGCGCCACTAAGGGAGCAGTGATCGCTAAATAGGCGTCGCCGGCTCCCACTCGGTCAACGATTTCCTTGGAAAATATCGGCGTGTGGTGGAACCCGTCTTTTTTGGAATAAGACAACGAACCTAAATGGCCCCGGGTGACGGTAATGGTTGAACATTTCATTTTTTGGGAGGTTTTTAAAATCAATTCCTCCAAAGGTCCAAATTTGTCCTGATGGGCGAGCCGCATTTCTGGTTCGTCAATGCAAATATAGTCTGCGCGCGGGTACTTGTTGATGGTATTGTATCCGGTGTTGGCACTGTTGGTTTGGGTGTTAATGGCCAAAAATTTAGCTTTTTTAGTGAGTAAGTTCATTATGGCCGGGGTCATAAAACCATGACCATAATCTGCAATCAAGACCATATCCATTTTTTTAACAGCATCGTTTAAGTAGTTCAGCACTTTCTTTTCCAGGCTGGCGGCTAAAGGGCGATCTTCCAAAAAGCTAACTTCGAACATTTTAACCAGGAACGGATCCCAAACAAAGCGGCGCTTAACAATTGTAGGCGCGTCTTCACGAAAGAAAAAATGGGGTTTTACATGCGGTTTTAAATGCTCCACAATAAAATCTTCGCGCGAGTTGGTTTTGCCAAGGCAAGTGGTAAGTTCCACCGAGTTGCTAAATCCCGCCAAATGGTTGGCGCAAGCTAAAATGCCGCCGGGAAAGCTCTCCTCCCTTAAAAACTTGGAGGCGACAATGCTTTCTTTGGGCGATTTGCCCATGGGTTGACAAAAATGGTATTCGTCAATAATCGTTTCTCCGATTACCAATACTTTTAAATCCTGAATGGTTTTAAGAGCCCCAATGGCGTCAAGAACCGTATATTTTTTACGAAAAGTTGCCAAGAAATTCTGGGCTTGATCTGGAAAAACCATAAAGTGACGGTTTAAGATTTCAGTAGAACTAAATGAGATTTCATGGGTGAAATGAATACGTCCGCCCACGGAACGGACCGCTTCTTCTTCGTCAACAATCTTGCCGGTTAAGTCGTCCTGAGCTTTTTCATAATCCGAGCCTTTGACATAGACGTTGGGTTTTAATTTTTTAATCGTGTCGATCGCGGTAGGCCATTCATTGATGGAAACGTAATCCACACATCCCAAAGAGGCGACTGATTCCGATCTCAGCCTTTGGTTAAAAACTGGTCTTCCTGGACCTTTGCCGACATATTCATCTTTGGTTAGGGTCACAACTAAAATATCGCCCTCTTTTTTGGCAGATGAAAAATGGAGGATATGTCCCGGGTGGAGCAGGTCAAATACGCCATGGCATTGAACGATTGTTTTGCCTTTACGTTTAAGGCCCGAAATAATTTTTTCTAAATCATTAAGCGTAACAATTTTGCTGGCGTGGGATAGGTTCGCCTGATTTATTTTTACTGATTTTTGATCGGAATTGTTTTTCATGCTTTGCTCCGCGGCGTTAAATATTTAAACCATTCTTTAGTGGCGTCTGCAATGGAATCTTTTGTCCATACCGGCGCGTCTTTCCAATAATGAATATTTTCCAGTAATATCCCAATGCCTTTCTCAAATGAAATTTCAGGTTTCCAATTAAGCATGCGAATAATTTTAGAATTGTCCGCATGGGTTACGTTGGGTTCGCCTGGACGTTTGGGGATGTAGCTCACTTCTCCCCCAATTAATTCTACCAGTCGATTGATGCTCACGGGTTCGCCTGTGCCCACGTTGAAGTATTCGTTGCGGATATTGGACGCGATTGCGGACATGCAGGCGTTAACGATATCGGACACGAAAACAAAATCGCGGGTTTGGGTGCCGTCCCCCACTACTGTAAAGGGCTTGTTTTTTAATTTTTGGGCCAAGAAGGTGCCCATCACTGCGCCATAAGTGCCGGAAGTTCGCGAGCGCGGACCGTAAACATTAAAGAACCTTAAAGAAATGACCGGAAGGTTATAGATTTGTCCCCAATGCAGGAGGAGTTGTTCGCCAATATTTTTTGTCAGAGCGTAGGGGTATTGGGGTCTGATTTCTGCTGACTCGGGCGTGGGCGTTTTGTCAGGTATGCCGTAACAAGACGAGGAGGCGGCATAGACCAGGCGTTTGACGTTGTGCGCTCGAGCCGCTTCCGC
>JAHFBY010000428.1 GCA_023249835.1 Elusimicrobiota bacterium
CTGGGGAACTCAATTGCCAGGGCTTCCGGCAGATCAAAGCCTTTCACTTCGATCTCCTGAACTTTAACCCCGCTCACCACTAACGCTACTCTTAAAGTGGTGATCTCGCTTTTTCCCTCTTGGCGCGGCACAAAATAGAGTTTGGCGGGGTCCGGCGATTGGTCCTGTTCCAAACCCTTGCTCCCGCTCCGCGGCACCAAAAATTTTTCCAAGACCACGTCCGGACTCATGCCCGTGCCAAAATCTCTCACCTCGTAACCTGAGTCATTAATTTTAACTTGGACAGAAGGAAGAGTATAGGGCCTTCCCATCTGCCTACCTTCCAAATCCTGCCAAACGCGCAAGTCATTGACTGGCGGCCCTCCATTGATTTGTACTTCCACAAAACGATTCAAGGAAAATTTGTCCGCGGCCAGTTGCGCTAAACTTGCTTTTCTCTCATCACTTAAGCGCCTATTTTTAAAGATTTGAATTCGCGTTCCCCTTTGCGAGGAATCAGACTTTGAGGCACTTAAACGCACGCGAATTAAATCCCCGACCTGGCGGCGACGATCTCTTTTAGCCATGGCATGATAAGCGTCTGCGTCCAAATAAAATTCCAGGATAAGCGCACGACCATTTTGATCAATTGTCTCAACAATAATCCGGTCTCCAGGCTCAGTCAACTCCTGAAACATTTGAAATGCGCCCACTCCGAACCGTCCAACTGATTTTCCGTTATCCACCAGCCGGACCATGCTGTCAATGCCGTTGCTGATTAATTCCACCAAAATGTTATCCATATTTTGAGCCTGGGCAAAGATGGTGTCTTTAAGATTTTCCGCTTCAACCCCATTGGGAAACAACATTTCCATATCGCGTTCCAACGCCCCGCTTTCACTAAACCAGTCTGGATAATGAGCGCTCAACTGTTGATGGATTTGTGGGTTATCTTCCAAAGCGCTTAAAAACCGGACCAACGGCCCCAGCTTTATCCCAGCTCCAAGTTCAATATCGGACACGAATTCGCTTTTATACTCTTCCACTCCAATGATGTCAAACTCAGGTTTAATTGGGTGCGCAGTCTCAAAAGTTTGCGGTGGGGGTAGGGGTGAGGGGGATGGTCCCTTGGAGAGTTGCCAATAGTTCCAACCTGCATGTAGCAGGGCGGGCAAGATCAAAGAGAGCGCAAGGCCCAAAACCGTATGCGCCGGCACAAAAAGATAAGTGAGGTATGCGGAGAGAAAAGAGAGCGTCCACATCATCGCAAATACAACCGCAAGGTTGCGCCTATCATTTTTTTGCCTAGCCTGGGGCGTGAAATCGAGGCTGCGATAGAATTGCGGGTGCAAGAACAAAAATACAGCGCCCAACGCTGGGGCCAAACCTAACCAGACCACCAATAAAAAATCCTGTAAATGCCACCACCCCAACTGCGCGGCCAGGAAACTTAATATTGCGGGCACGCCAAAGATCAAAAAGGTTTCCAAAAAAGTAAAAACAAAAACAGCGATTTTGGGATGCTTTCGAGTCCACTCTGCGCTGCCCAGCCAGCCGCCCCAGAGAATGGGCGAGAGCGCCAGAACTGTGGTTTGTACGGATTCTGTTAATTGGTTAAGAATAGAGGGCTCCGGCAGATAATAGGTATACCCGTGTCCGTTGACCGTTATTTTTGTCCCGCTACCGGGCAAGGCTTGCGATCCTTCTACCCCGGAACCAGCGGTCAAACCTCCCGGCATTATTTCCATTTGCACGCGCGTTGCTCTTTGGCCTTCCCGCCCGTTAATATCCGCGCGCACGACCAACTTAATCACTTTTCCTTTATCATCGCGCTCCTCGCTGATGTTTTGGATATCTAAGGACTCCATAGCTGGAAACCGGACAGCAAGGCTTTCCAGCCAATGCGTTAAAGATTTTCTAAGCGCGCTGACCTGTTCGGGCGTCAAACCCGTAACCGAAGCGGCCTGCGCGAACACGGATTCGCCCGCGGCTAGCAGGGTGAACAACCGGGGCAGTATGACCGCTAAAGTGGAAAGCTCCTCTCCTGCAGGGTTCATGGCCAAAGCGCTTTCCCGCGCCAAAGTGATCCGTTCACCGGTGAATAATTTTTCCAGCGGCGTTTTATCGCGCGTGAAAATATCCAGGTACTCGGTCCCTTCGCCTTCGCCTTCGCTTTTACCGATTCGCGGAGTTAAAACCGCATAGGCAATTTTTTTATTCTTTAAAATCTGGCTGATGCCCGGAGTATGGAAACCGCCGGTCACCAAAACGGCTAGGGAAGCGTTCGCGGACTTTGCTTTTTGCAGAAAGTTAGCGGTCAAATAAGCGTTGCGCTCCATCGCCGCCTCATTGAACTTTTCAAAAAACAACAATATTTTTTCCTGCTCCTGCTTTTCCCTTGGCGACTGCTCCGGACAGAGGCGC
>JAHFBY010000429.1 GCA_023249835.1 Elusimicrobiota bacterium
GCTCCTAAAGTGGCCCCTTATGTGGATGCGATGAAGAGGGAAATAGCCCGCGCTTTAGGCGTGCGGGTTACAGAAGTCAACGTCAAGGCTTCTACCAATGAAGGGATGGGTTTTATTGGACGTGGCGAAGGAATGGCCGCGACCGCGGTGGCCTTGGTAGAGGTCGGGTCATGAACGTTTCTTCTATGGTCTTAAAGTTCCATAACAGCTTTTCCGGACAAAAGGAAATTTTTTTGCCCCTGGAGCCGGGCAAGGTTAAAATGTATGTTTGCGGGGTCACTCCCTACGATGCCTGTCACTTGGGCCATGCGCGCTGCTATTTGTTTTTTGACGTGGTGCGCCGGGTGTTTAAGGCCTTAAAGTTTGAAGTCATTGCCGTGCAAAATTTTACCGATGTCGATGATAAGATTATTCATAAAGCGGTTAGTTTAGGAGTGGACCATAAGGTCGTGGCAGATCAATTTATTGCGGATTATTTTGACAAAATGGACCGATTGAACATTATGCGCGCTGACCTTTATCCGCGCGTGACCGAGGCAATGGATTCGATTATCGAGTTCGTGCAAAAACTGGTGGACTCTGGGGCTGCTTATGCGACTGCCGGCAGCGTTTATTTCCGAGTGCGAAATTTTAGCGGTTATGGATTGTTGTCTAAGCGAAGTTTGGAAGAAATGGAGTCCGGCGCGCGCGTAGAACCTGACGCCGCCAAAAAGGATCCTTTAGATTTTGCTCTTTGGAAAAAAGCTAAACCAAATGAACCTTTTTGGAACTCTCCTTGGGGGCCAGGGCGACCGGGTTGGCATATAGAATGTTCAGTGATGTCCACCCTTGCGCTGGGCGCCACGTTCGATTTGCATGGCGGCGGTCAAGACTTGATCTTTCCCCACCATGAAAA
Source organism: Elusimicrobiota bacterium (assembly GCA_023249835.1). Taxonomy (GTDB): domain Bacteria; phylum Elusimicrobiota; class Elusimicrobia; order 2-02-FULL-39-32; family 2-02-FULL-39-32; genus JAHFBY01. The sequence continues at coordinate 896 of JAHFBY010000429.1, forward strand.
TGAGATTGCGCAGTCCGAAAGCGCTACGCGGCAAAAGTTTGCGCGCTATTGGATGCACAACGCTTTTGTTACGGTGAACCGCGAGAAAATGTCCAAATCCTTGGGAAATTTTTTTACTTTGGGCGATATCTTTAATAAATTTGAACCGCCCGTGGTGCGCCTCTTTTTGTTGTCCCGCCACTACCATTCGCCGCTTGATTTCAGCGACGATTTGCTGATCCAGGCGGCTAATAGTTACCAAAGTATTCGCGAGATTATTGCGCTGGCTGAGTTTTTGTTGCACGGAGGAACCCTCGCTGCGACTCAAGAAAAACTACCTGATTGGGAAGGTTCGTTTATGGCTGCGCTCAGCGACGACTTTAACACAGAAAAAGCCTTGGGCGTGCTCTTTGGGTTGCGAGCGAGCATGGCGCAAAAAATAGCGGAGGGCGACTTGCCGTGGCTTGCGCGCGCGTTGGCAACCTTGCGGTATATGGCCAGCGACCTCTTGGGCGTTAATTTTAAACCGGCGTTTTCTCCGGGTCAGATCGAATCGTTCAAGGTTCGTTTAGCGCAGCGCGCGCAATTCCGCAAAGATAAAGATTGGGCAAGCGCGGATAAGTTGCGTTTGGAAATCGAGCGGGAAGGTTTTGCCATAGAAGACACGCCGCGCGGGGCCGTGGTTAAGACGCTGCGCCCTTAAAGCTATGGAACATTGGTATTGCGGCCGGCGGCCGGTATTGGAAATATTAAATAGCGAACAAGCGGTGGAAAAGCTGATGTTGTCAAAAAGCGCGGACGAAAGTTTTGCGCGGATGGTTTTGGATTTAGCGCGGCGAAAAAATATTCTAGTTGAACGAGTGGATAAACCTGCGTTCCGGTCTTTAAGCAATGCCAATCATCAAGGAGTGGCAATAAAAGTCGCAGGCGCGCTGGTGTGCGATTGGAAAGAGTTTATCCGCAAAGTTTTAGTTCAAGAACGTCCTTTTATCTGTCTTTGCGATGAAGTTCAAGATCCGCATAATTTGGGCAATATTTTGCGCAGCGCAGTTTGTTTGGGTGCGGGCGGGGCCGTGCTTCCTAAGTGGAGATCAGCCCGCATTACCGAGTCGGTCATGCGCAGTTCTAGCGGCGCCTTGACTCACCTGCCAGTGACCGAAATCAGCAACCTTACGGTGGCGTTAGAGCGCTTGAAAGACCTGGGTTTTAGAATTTACGGTTCCGACCTTGAGGGCACCCCCTTGCCCCAAACTCAGTTTGACTTTCCATTGGCGTTGGTGATAGGTAACGAACACAAAGGGGTTAAACCAACGCTTAAAAAACAGTGCGACGTTTTGGTTCGAATTCCCCAAGAAAAAAACGTGGCCTCCTTAAACGCAGGCGCCGCTGCCGCGATCCTTTTATATGAGATCGCCCGCGCACAAAAAATTTGAAATATAATCATCTCGTTAAAGAAAAAAGCCCTTACCTTTTACAGCACGCGGCTAATCCCGTGGATTGGTACCCTTGGGGAGAAG
>JAHFBY010000430.1 GCA_023249835.1 Elusimicrobiota bacterium
ACGCCGCTCACTTTATTGAACGCTTTAGCCGCTGCCGGGTCCATGCGCAGTTTGCGCACAAAGTTGGCGATGGCAATGATCTTTCTTTGTTCGTTTGCAAGTTTGTCGGGATTTTTAACGGCTTCGGGGGAAAGGATAGAAGAAAGGTAACTGATCCCGCCCGCGTGCAGGCCCACCACGCCGTTTAAAACAATTTCAAAAGTGTGTTCGCTCTCCGGGGTATCGGCAAACTCAATTTGGTTTAACAGCCAAGACTGCCTTTTTTTGCGCGACTCGTCGTTTTCAGTAGTAGGGTCAACGGGAAAATCGTCGCCAAAAAGCTCGTTTAGAGCAACATGAAACTCCGTGATTTTAGGCGTTGAAATCACTTCGTGGTGGGAATTTAAATGATCAATGTACCGCTCGGCATTAAACCATCCCAGCCTGGGCACTTGTTCATGCAGTTCATTGTCTCTAATCAGTTGTCCGTGCAAGGTGCGCAGTTGATCTATGGTATAGTCGGTAGGAGTATCAAATAAAGTATCATCCTTAAAGACTGTTTTTGCGGCCCCCCTTGTTTCGCTAATCTTTTTTAAATTGAGCATAAGCGGGACAAATTGGTCAACAAAGCCAATACCATAATTTAAGCCCATGACCGCATTAGCGGACGTAATAGCGTCAGTTACATTTACATTGAGGTTTAAAGATACTTTAATGCGGTTAATAATATCTTGAAAATTTATAGTTGTTGGGTTTCTGCTAAATAGTTCAGCAAGCAGGTCCTTGTAAGGTGGATCGTTTTGGGCAGGAGCAGCCTGATTGCCTCTAAGTCGATTAAATAACGTGCGAACACGTCCTGGAACCGCAGGCGGAGCAAGGAACTTCCTTAAACCGCGTTCACTTCCCACAAAGTAGTGTTGGTCCAGAGCATGTTTAAGGTCAATTAAAGCGGATAAATAAATATAAACTTCAAAACAATTATTATACGCATCATTTAACGGATTAGGTCCATTAAGGTTTAGTTTTAAACGATTAACTTGTGTCCTTGCCCTAGCCTTTCTATATTCAAAAAAATTATCCATGTTTCTGGATTGATTTAAATCTAATTTAAGATTAATATCTGCTCTATCTTCTCGATCAATGCTTTCCAGAATAGTTGTTAATGAGGCTCCCTGTATGTTTGGTAAATTATAAAGCATGTGCAGGAAAAACTGTTCACGATATTGTTCCATATATTCTGTAAATGGTCTTTCTTTTGTATCGGAGATATCGCCGGTTATGTTTAAACGGTGAAATGCGAACTGGTTAGGTGTCATATTCCGCATAGCTTGAAACTCCGATGATAAGTCTTCAGCAATTAAGTTGGAAAGATCGGTTAAGCTAGTTAATGGGTTCCCTGTGTTTCTTTGGAATCTATCTTTCATCTCTGATAACAGAGACATTCGGCGCACGATTTCGCCATGTTTTTCACCTTGGTCCCACAGTTTTTGCGCCAGTCCAAGTTCAGAGACTTTTACCATGGCACGGTAGGTTATGCGTTCCGTGTCAGTAGGGTTGTCTTTTGCACGCAGCAGCAAGCTTATTTGTAAACTGGAATTAATCGCAAACAGCGTTGCCATGGGGTTTGCGGAAAGATCTTGCATGTCTATGTTCAACTCGTCAGGAACTTCAATTATGTCAGCTTTGCTCCAAACCCTAACTTTTGTTCCCGTAAGAGGATCATTTCTTGTTTCATCTATTTTCCAAATTTTAATTTTCTTTCCTTTTACCAAATGTTTAATCAGCGGATGGTTAAGAGCGAAATTGAGGTTGTCAATCTGTTCGGGCTGGAGTGTAATGTATGTGTTTATTGGCTTGGCCGTCTCATTAGGGTTGGGGATCACCACTTTTAGCCCCATACCGTTACCGGTTAAATCGCCGTGTTCGGAAAACGCGGTCAGCCCCTTAAACCGCTGCGCAAATTTTGTTGGGTCTCGATAGGCTATTTGCGTTGTTTTTCGGTCCCGTTTGTTCCATTTTAAAGTGATAAAATCAATAAACTTTTGCCAATCGCTGCGGGTTTCAATGCCATATTGCAGGCGGTCGTGAATCATGCGCACGTCCCTTTCCGTAACATGCTCTTCTGTTCGAATAGAGTCCCGCAGTTCTCTAACATCGTTAGCTGAATAAAACCCTTCTCTCAGTTTGATTAGCCCGAGAGGCTGTTGGGGGTCAGGATCTTCTGCGCGCAGCGCAGAAAGCAGACCAATAATGGGAATAATATTTTCCGAATATTCATCCAAGATCAAAATGGGTTTGTCTTGAACTAATGGCGGGGCATTGATAAGAACAGGTTGCGCCTGTCCAAGAGGTTGATTAAGATTATTTTGATCGATCCGTCTAGTTGCATTATGTTGGGCGTAATAAAGCC
>JAHFBY010000071.1 GCA_023249835.1 Elusimicrobiota bacterium
CCATAAAGTATCTCAAAAGGTATTTTGGCCACATTTTGATTTAAACTCTGGGCGTAATTTAACAAATAGGTGTCTTCTTTATATAAAGAGGTCACGGTTTGATTGGCCCAAGAAAATCCAAAAGAGCCAAAACGTTTGGTTGGATGGGCAAAAGCAGCGTAGCTGGCATAAATTTTACGGTCGTCGGGCATATCGAGCCCTAAGAAAAGTTTTTCGTGCGTAAACGCTATTTCCGACTGTTCCAACTGGGCGATTCCCGCGGGATTAAATAAAGAAGCGCTGGCGTCGTCCGACACCGAGCTATAGGCCCCCCCCAACCCTTGAGCGCGCGCGCCCCAGCCGGTATCTTTAAAGGCGGCGTGCGCGCTGGAATTAAACGCAAACAGCGCAATTACTGCTGCGGTCCAGACTTTCTTAAAAACCAAATCCATTAGTTTCATCTTATTTTGCCACCGCAATAACGCCGGAATAGATTTTGCCTTGAATATCGACCTGATAGATATAGGCGCCTGTTTCCACAACCTGACCAAAATCGTTGGTACCGTCCCAAATGGTCCGATCGGAGAAACTCTTAATTTGTCTGCCGGTGATGTCAAAAATTTTAACGGTAAAAGTTTGTCCGTCTAAACCGTCAAAGTTAGCGAAATCGTTTATCCCGTCTTGAGTGGCGGGGGTAATAATCCTTTCTTTGGGATGAATGCTGCCGTTGTTGTTAGCCGCAAACAGCGCGTACAACGAAAAATGGGCGAGGTTGGCGGTTACGGTTTGCTCGTCTTGATTAACTTTTCCGCCGATCATGCGCCATTCAAAGTTGTCCCACCAGAAAAGTTTTAGCGCTTTTACTGAAATGTTGGTGTCGTCAACTATACCGTCTTGGTCAAAATCATTATAGCCCAGGGTCAACTCCACGGGTTTTTTAAATTGAGTGCGGTCAGGAATCAGCTCAATAAACGCGGCCGGCGTTTGGTCTAACACCATATTGGAAGCGGGCCGCATGTTTGCCGGCAAAGCTCCAGACTGTTTTAAACATAACTCAACGTTAGTGCCAGAGGCTAAAGATCCGTTAGTCATCTTTAAAGAAGCTAAACCGGCCGGCATTGCGGCTAGCGGCAAACTAAAGAAACCGGGCGCGCCGCTCGCGCTCATGTTCTGGCTCGCGCACACTTCGCCTTGAATTTTAATGGTTTGCGGGTCTTCCGCGCTCCTAAAGGTGTGCGTCTTATTTTTACCCTTAAAGACGATATAGTATTCAATTCCCGGAGCCACCATAACTTCTTTGGGCAACTGCGCGCGTCCGGTAAACATTTTGCTGTTTACGGGCGCGCCTTTAATGCTGCCTGCTACGGAATTGCCGTTATTTACGACCTTATAGTTAGAGAACGCGGAAGTAGTATAAACCGTGTTGGTGTCCCCTTGCACGCGGTAATAAAGTTCAGCGTCAGGCGAATCTGCTGATATAAAGGAAGCCGAAAGGATAAGTTTGGTGTTGCCCAAACTCAAGGAAACTGCGTTATGTATAATTGCGTTAAATTGGGTTTCGCTATAAACGGAACTGCCGGACGTTTCTGCCCCGCCCGTTGCCGCCAGCTTTTGCAAAGAAGTAAAAGACCAAACTAAATTGGGCGTTCCCATAAATAATATCATCGCCATCCCCATATTAAGGAAGGAAGCGAATATTGATTTAAAGGAAACAGTACGGCGTTTATTCATAGAATATTTCAATAATTATTTGATTTGATTTATAAGTTCTTCCTGCCAGCGCTTTGCTAAAATCAGCCGCTATATAAAGGTAGTTCGGAGATATTCCGCCCAACCAAGAGGTGCTTGTCCCGTTACCTTCGGCATGATGTATCCCGCGAAAGTATTGCCAAATTGCCGCATAATCGTTATAACTGCCGTTTGAGACCAAAGCTTCATTAGTGGATGTTGTGGTGGTGTTGTCTTTAGTGTTTAAATCCAACATCCAAGAAAAAGCCGCATAACAAGAGCCTTCAAAGTAAGTGGCCCAAAGCCGGTCTTTAAGCGTGGCAACGCTATTGGTTGTTCCGGAAGCGCAGGTAGAACTCGCGTCTACTCCCTGTTTAACCGTTAAATTGCTCGGACTCTTCTCCCACTGAATTCGCCAAGCTAAAGGCACAGGCTGAGATTCGGGAAGCTCCTTAGCCACTAGTCCGGCAGGGTTATTGGTTGAAGAAGTTCCCACGAACGGAATTCCGGTATATTTAGGGCTGGCGCCTGACGCCATATTGTCGGTATAGATTTGCATTTGCCACCAAGGGTTATACGAGGTTACGCCGGAATTCGGGTCATAATCCGGATCGCAGGCATTGTAATAAGAAACGTCCAATTGAATGTACTCATTAGCTAACCTCCAGCCGGAATGGGGTTCGCGCGCCGCCGCTAAATCGGAATTGCTGGAACTCCAACTTAAGACTTTGCTGGTAACTTCAGCGTCGTTGCTGATCTTCTTTACCGTAGCGCTAAAGGTCCCGCCGGTGCACGCGAGGTTCTTCTTTTTCCAAACCACGTTATCAATCCAGAACGTCCCTTTGGTTGACCCTTCCCGGTAAAATCCAACCGGAAAAGTAATTTTGTCAATCTGGAAAGGATTGATCGAGGCATATTTTGAATACTTCCAGTCATCAAGATCCTGCCGCAGTAAATACCATTGGTTATTGTCCGGCCACCAGGTATCCGCGTTCTCGCTCAACTTTTCCCAATATAAGGAGTGGGTTCCATCGTCTCCGTTCCATGAGGTCATTATAGTAACCCCCATACCGCTCGTCCGGCGTCCGTTGAACTCGATAAAGCCGCCGTCATAATCAGACATATCCTTGGGGCTGGCAGCGTCGCCCACCCCAAACCGAACAAGCCATCCGCCGTTGGTGCTGCCGGAAGAAACGCACATTACGGAACTTCCTCCTTCAATATAGTCCGTATTGTAACTGCTCACTCCCTGCAAGATAGTGCATCCGTCATTAAACAAGACAGCGTCCGCATTGGGAGCGTTATACAGCGTTACTCCCGGATAAGTTTCAGTGACAATGCCATAGATATCACTGGACGCCAACAAAATAGCGGGAGCAAGGACCAGGGAACAGATTCCAATAAACATAATTAGAATCCGGAGCAGTGGAGAGCGTTGTCGTTGTTTAGGTTTATGCATGTTGATTACCCTCCCTGCTCTGTCCTTGGCCGCCGGCTGCGCATTCCCAGGTGTGTTCCCCCCCATGGAATACGCAGCGCAGGTGTTGAACGTTGAATGAACATTTTGGCTGATTTTATGCGCAAACTGTTTATTCACTGGTTTCAATCTCCCCGTTATTTTGAATTTTAAACTTCTTTGACTTATCCAACACTTTGCCTGGCCCGCTGTTGAGCATAAGAGTCGCCTCATAGTCGCCGGGTTCTAAGAAACAATTGCTGATTGAAACAACGATCTCTTTGTCTTTCCCCGGATAAACCGGACGAGTGTCGGACACTACTGCGCGGCAAAGTTCCGAACCGTCTTTAGACAATTTCAGAAAACCTTCAGGCCGTACGTGTACATTGCCTGTGTTTATAACTGAAATGTTGGCTTCCAGGTTTCCGGTACTCTTCATTACGAGCTTGACGCTCTCAATGTTCCAGGCTTTTTTTTCGGTGCCTTCGGCAGTCACATAAAGCGAGACGCTTAACTTCATCCGAACCCCGCTATCCGCGTCCGGCAGAAAAGAGATCATTGCCGCGGAAACTCCCACGGCGCTCGTGGGCAAGTTCACGGTATAGGCAATAGTCTTTTTTTCCTCAGACTCAAGATAAAAAGAGCTTGTTTGCAGAGTGAGCCAATCCGAAAGTTTGAAGCTCAAATTTTCGGACAAAACAACCCAGTCCCGAACTTGAACGTCAATATTGGATCCTTTGGGTTCATTATTTTGAACGGTGATGACCCCTTGCCGTTTACTGCCCGGAGCAAGAGTCATTTCCGTTCGCGTAGGATAGACCGTCAACCCTGCCCAAACTTGCGGCCATTGGGCCAGGGCGCCGAAAAACATGAACGTCCAGAAGACCTTTTTCATCATGACTTTTAATTCGCTCACAAAGCGCCTCATCTTCATATTTACTCGAAGTAAGTCTCCACCACTATGTTGGTCCTATAACTCAGCCCGGATTGAGCGTTTGTAAAGTTAGCAGTGAAGTAAATATAGTCCGGCGACGAGGTGTCCCCGTAACTTACTCCCTTGGTTAGACCTTGCGCATAGTGGATACCGTATTCCGCGTCTTTCAATTTTACGCTATCAGCGTCAGATTGCGGGAACGCGCTCGTACAAGCGGTATTGTCCGTGTTTTGGAGCGTAGCTGCGTCCATTAAGAAATGGTATGCAGGGAACGTGGGGCCAAAAGATTCCGGATACAAATACGCGCAGGAAGTTGTTATGCTCACTCCATTAACAACGCCAATGGATGAACCTGTTACCGAACTGTTCACCATTTGCTTTGCGTTTAGAGTTGCGGAACTAGAAGTCAACGGGGAATCAGTAATCAGCCAAGCCATAGGCAAAATTGACCAGGAAGATGAATTGGTGGCAAACAAACCTGCCGGATCCAAATTATTACCTGATTTCCATGAGCTACTTAACGTCTCTGATGACTTAAACAGTCCGGTTTTACTCGTAGCCAGAGTAGTGTCAAAAGTATTGTCCGTATAAATACGAATAGACGAACTGGACTGAGTTAAGCTTGAAAACATCACCATGTAGCTGTCCGCTTTAACCCATTCGGTCGAGCCTAACGACAAGCTATTCGAAAGCCACGTCACTGACGACATTTCCACGTTATCGGAAAGACGATAGTAGCGCAAACTAACGAACGCCGTTCCCTGGAGTTGACTTAAGTTCGCGTTACCCGAGATCCCGTACTTAATTTTAGACTCGAAGGTCGCCTCAGCTTTGGGGATACCGGCAACCAGCGCCGAACCCAGGATAGCTAAGAAAGTTAGCCAGCGGACAAACCTCCACTTTAGTTTTTGTGTTATTTTAGTCATTTTACTTTCCTCCTTGTGTTTTGTTTTAACTTCAGAATTTGCTGCATTTACTGACTGACTGCTGCATTTTTTCATTTTATTTCATCTCCTATTTTTTTTGTTGGTTTAGACATAAAAATGGCATAGTGCGCCCATAGAAAGCTGCTCATAGCTACAATTTACCTGGTTTTTGCTTACAAATACTTAAACTTTATGTAAACTTTATGTAACAATTTAATTTAATTATTTCGACATGCACACTAGGGCTGAAATACGAAGCTGACGGGGAGTGGGGGTGAACGATTATTTCAGCCCTTTTCATAGCTATTATTTTAGCATAATTGGGCTAAAAAATTACCCATAAACACAACTAATATAATTCAAAAGTGAGTTAAATTATATAAATTGTACTTATTATATTAATTCAACAAAATTTATTGCCAGGCGGGATTGTAAACGGGTTTAAATTGAACCTGATGGTTCATCGCCAATGGAGGCCTAATTGTTTTGCTATCTTATCAATCGGAATGGAATGACTTGGGGAGTGAACGGATTTTTTAAGGCGCTGTAAAACGCTCTCTTTAACCTTTAAGCCGCTGTCAGGATCGCCTAAAAGCTCTTTAATTTTCTCTTCTACAATTTCTTCTAATAGAGGCTTTATTTTCTGTAATTGTAATTTCGTCATTTTAGTTTCTCTCGTTATAATTATATCGGCTATTCATTATTTAGTCAACCATAAAATTCACTAAATCTACCGGGATTTATTGCCAGGCGGGATTGTAAAGGGGTCGGTCGGGATTAGGGAGCGAAGACATCATTTGTTTTAGCGGGGAGCCGGCAACGGGTTTATATAAAAAGCCCATGGCCAAGGCCGACCGGGGGTCGTCTATAATTTCGGCGCGGTATTTGCGCTCAAACATCAGCACTAAGGGGATTTTGCTCGCTGTTTTTTTAATGTTTTCTAGTAAACGCCATTGAACTTCACCGTTAAAAACCGGGTTCATAAAAACCATTTTGGGGCGCTCAAAAAAAAGAGCAAGGACGCCTTCCCTGCCGCCGGAAGCGCGTTCAATGGTGTATCCCAACTCGCGGCCAACGGAAAATATTTCCGCGCACTCGGAAATATACAGTTCGGAAAATTCTTCGTCAATGATGAGTATTTTTTTGCCGCGATCTTTTTCTTCAAACTTAGATTTCCAGCGCAACAAGTCCAATTCGCTCACAACCGCAGAACCCTCATTCATACCGGCTTTTCCTCCCCTTTCGGCGGCTTAACTTTTTTTGGATTTTTTAACCGATACTGTTTATAAAATAGATAAAGGCCAAAAGAACTAAAGATGACGAACAACGCCGTACCCACGATAAATTGGGCTTTAACGTAACGCAAATCCATGTGCATGAGGTAAGCCGTTACGCTGGGCCCCTCCATGTCATAGGGGTAACGCGAACTTAAAATGTATTTGCCGGCGCGGTCCACCGCGAACAAAAACAAAGGGAATTGGTTGTTTGATTTTTCCGTGACGTAGGGAGTAGAAGGCATGCGCCGAATTTCCACGACCTCAGTTTCCATCTTGTCCGACATAAAATATTCGATCTCGTTTAACCGGGTTTCAATGCCTTTATCTTTGCCGCTCAAATAGGTGAGGGCGATGTAGGAGCCGGGAACTTTAATATCGATTTGGGACTCTCCCGGCACGGGAAAAACGTTGGGACGTTCCCGCGCGGTTTGGACAACGGGGATCAAACCCAAAATTAAAAACACGAGCCCCGCGCACAGGCAGAAAAAACCCGACCCATACCTGGGTAAAACAATTCTTCCTTGGGACCACTTATCTAAATAATCTCTGAGCGCGGTTTTGATTTTAAAAGATTTTTTTTCTTGCGGTTTGTTTTCCATAACCTGAAATATTATAGATTAAAACGCGGCATTTCACAAACCCTTAAAAAAATTGTAGAATCGTCGGAGTTTATGAAATGGTCCTCGGCGGTATCGCAAACTCAAAGTTTTGAAAAAGCGCTCAAAGAGTGCGGACGAAAAATCCGCCGGGAGATGAGCGAACCTATTGACCTACTGCTCGTGTTCGTTTCCCCCCACCACGAACGTTTCTACCGCCAAGCGCCGGAACTCCTGCAAAAAGAATTTAACCCTAAAGTGATCTTAGGCTGCACCGCCGGAGGCATTATTGGGGACGCCAAAGAAGTGGAAAACGCTCCCGCGCTTTCCGTCACTTGCGGCGTTTTGCCCGGAGTGGAAATTTTGCCTTTTTCTTTTTTAAACGACGCCATGCCCGACTCTGACGCCCGCCCCAAAGCTTGGCACGAACTTTTTGGCGTCACGCCGGACAAAGAGCCCCAATTCATACTTTTGGGCGATCCTTTTACCATGGACGCGGACAAACTCGTCATGGGCATAGACTACGCCTACCAAAGAAGCATTAAAATCGGCGGTCTGGCCAGCGCGGCGCGCAAACCGCAGGAA
>JAHFBY010000431.1 GCA_023249835.1 Elusimicrobiota bacterium
CACCATGGCTAAATATGCAGTGCGTCTAGACCGATCAAAATTTTTGGCCTCTAACTGCAACTGCGCCTCAAACAGCTCGCGCTCAGACCCCGTCAACTCAAACTGAACTAACGGCACAACCTCGCCCGCGCATTCGCCTTTGCCCATATCCTTTATTGTATAAACCCGACTATCCGCCCAATCCACATAAAACGTTGGGTCCGCTTCAAATGCAGATATCTGTTTTAGATCTTCCAACAACGCCATAAAAGAGGCCTTTCCAATGCGCGCGACAAACGCTTGAAACGATTCATTTTTTTGCCGATCTTTTATATAACGATCCAAAATCCGATGCACCAAGGAAGGCACCTGCTTGGACGGATAAGCGCCCACGCCCAAACCATACGACGCGGCATTTTCACTTGATTGGCCGCCTAAAATCAATTGAAAATGCGGGACAGTGCGCCCGTTAATATTACGGCTCACGCCGTAAAATCCAATATCCGCAATGTGGTGCTGGCCACAAGAGTTAAAACAACCGCTAACCTTAATTCTTAAATTTTTTACGGATTCATTTAAATGATAGCTTTTTTCCGCAATTTGACGGTTCAGTTCCGCCGCTAGCCCGCGAGAAGAGGATATTCCCAGTTTACAAGTGTCCGTGCCGGGACAAGAAGTCACATCAATAAGGGTGTCGGCTCCCGGACGGTCTAAACCCTCAGCTTTTAATTCACCATATAATTGCGGCAAATCTTTTTCGCTGACCCAACGAAAAAGCAAGTTTTGTTGAACTGTGGTGCGCAGGGTTTCTTTTACGTACCTACGCGCCATTTCCGCAATTTTCCTCGCTTGATCGGCTGTTAAATCCCCCAACGGCAGGGTTAAACTTACCGATACATACCCAGCCTGTCGCTGTTGATAAACATTGCTCTGTTTCCATATTTCAAAATCAGGAGACCCCTTAACGTTTGGTGAAACCTCGCCCATCTTTAGCGGCGACTCAGTAGGAACATTTACCTTAGCAATAAAGTCGCTCCAACGAGAATCAACCGGCAGCTTTGGCCTTTCCTCGCGGACTAACCGGCGAAACTCATCTAACCCCAATTTTGCAATTAAAAACTTTATGCGCGCATGACTACGATCTTTTTTTTCGCCTAACCGCGCAAAAACACGGGAGATGGATTGCGCTAACGGCAAAATTTCATCTTCCGGCACAAACTCTTCTAAAACTTTAGCTTTATAGGGCACCGCCCCTAAACCGCCGCCTACGTGCACTTCAAAACCACGTATTTCCATGCCGTTGACTGTCCTAACCTTGGCGACAAACCCTAAATCATGCATAGTCACCAGTCCGCAAGGGTGCTCTCCGCAACCAGAAAAAGCCACTTTAAACTTGCGTCCAAAATCTTGCGCGTCCGGATGGCCCAACAAAAACTGAAAAGCCGCCGTGGCATAGGGAGAAACGTCAAACTTTTCGTCCCGGCAAACGCCCGCGATCGGACAAGCGGTAACGTTGCGCACAACATTTCCGCAAGCCTCTTCAGTAGTTATACCGCATGCAGCCAAGCGCCGCATTAGCGTGGGCGTTTGTTCAATATGAACAAAATGGAGCTGAAAATCTTGCCGCGTGGTAACGTGCAATATTCCGTCCGCATACTCTTCGGCTAACTCAGCGATGGTTTCTAATTGGTCGGGTTTAAGTCCACCTAAGGGAATTTTAATCCGCACCATGCCTGGAGCGTCCCAAAAGGTATTGGGTCCTTTAAATAGTTCGGCATTGGGGAAAGGAATTTTCTGGGTTTGCGTCCCATCAAACCTATGGCCGTTGTCATATCTTTGGCCATAAATTCCGCGGCGAAGCCTCTTTTCTGCAAAGATGCGCTCTTCCAGTTTCCCTTGTTTGCGCAGCTCTATTTCAGTTTCAAATATATCGATCTGTTGACCGAGGACAGGAGCGATTTTTTTTTCCAGCCGCTCCTTCCAATTTTGAGCGTAAGGCTCAAAATGACCGCCAGATCGAACAAGTTGGGATTGCGACATTAGGATTTATTTCTGATAGAACTTCGCGTTGACGTCAATGAAATTCTTCCATTGATCAGGCACTTGTTCATTGGGATAAATCGCCGTGACCGGGCAAACGGATTGGCAAGCACCGCAATCAATACAGGTGACAGGATCAATATAGAGCTGTTCAGCAGAGCTAAAATTCGCTTCATTTTTAGTAGGATGAATGCATTCCACCGGACAAACTTCCACGCAAGCGGTATCCTTCACTCCTACGCAAGGTTGCGCAATTGTATATGCCATTTTAACTATCTCCTTTTATTTTGTATTCGTGCTATAAAACATATTGAAACTTAAATTATACTACAATAATTTTTTCTTCTTGAAAAGGGTCATTAT
>JAHFBY010000072.1 GCA_023249835.1 Elusimicrobiota bacterium
GCCACCAGGGCGATATAGGAGTGGTCAGAAATATAAAACAGGTCCCAATAGAATATATAAGGTAATCGTATGGCAACGGCGGTTAAAAAAATTAGAACAATGGGGATTTTCACTGATCAATGTGGGTGAGTTTCATGAACGGTAGGGGCGAGGCATGCCCCCCCTAATCCAGCATGTAGTCTTCAAAGGCAATGTGTTGGGACCTGAGCTCTTCTTTCCAGAGCTCTTTGGCCAAGGGCGCTTTTTGGCGGGAAAGTTTTACCCATTTTGATTCCGGGGGCGAAAAAAGTTCGTAAGAGGTCTGGTACCAAACATAAGCATACTTAATGGAAGACTCTTCTAATTCACGGTCCCGTTCAAATGTGATGATTTCTAATTTCCGGTCATATTCAACTTGCCGTATCTTTTTATTGGAAAGCATTTGATCGATCTCTTTTTTTTCCAGATCGAATTTTTTTTGAAGTTCTGCGCGTTTAATTTCTGGATGTTCATGCCAATTCCAGTATTTCTCGCCTTCTTGGTAGGCGTGGCGAGCGCGCAAACAAACATCGATATAAACCATCGCATACATCGTAGCGACAGTTAAAACAACAAGCAACACGATTTGGCCCCCATGGGTTTGAAACCATTTGCGCTGAGGTTCCGTGATTGGGTTTGGCATGGATAGATTGGTCATGAGGTCCAAGGGTAATTCATTAATTTTATTCTATCATTGAGCTAGGCGAATCGTCAATTCAAAAATATTTTGATATGATAAACAATATTATTTAATGTGATGGTTAGTAGAGCGATCATTTTATTGCAAGGAGCTTTATATGGCGGATGAATTTTCGTTTGATATCGTTTCTAAAGTGGAAGCGCAAGAGTTGGAAAACGCTGTGAACCAGGCGAACAAAGAAATTACCACTCGCTTTGATTTTCGCGGCTCAGTATCGCGCGTGGACTTGGATAAGAAAACTAATGATATGACCATTTATGCTGATGATGAAAGCAAGCTCAAGAGCGTGATCGACCTGTTCCAGAATAAATGCATTAAGCGCGGCGTTTCTTTAAAGGCCCTTGACTTTCAAAAAGTGGAGCCCTCGGAAAAAGGCACGGTCCGGCAAATGGTAAAACTTAAACAGGGAATAAACGCGGAAAAAGCTAAAGAGATTGTGCGGGTCATTAAAGATTCAAAAGTGAAAGTTATCCCGTCGATCCAAAGCGATCAGGTGCGCGTTACATCTAAAAGCAAGGATGAGTTGCAGAGCGTGATTTCAATGGTTCGTTCCCTCGATTTTGGTTTGGACCTCCAGGTCACCAACCTGCGGTAGCGCGAACTATTTTGAAAACCGCATTTCTTTGCAACCCAGCGCAGCATTGGACTCGGGATTTGCCCAGGGTTTGGAAAGCTTTAGACCGCGCTTTTCCCAATGATAAAGAGATTTTTTTCGTTGACCGCAATCAGCCCGATTCCATTGAAAAACATTTGGCAAATATTGTTCAGGGAGATTTTGAGCGCATCGTGGTCGTGGGCGGGGACGGAACTCTGGGCCGGTTGGTGCACGGGCTGTGCGCGCATCAGCTCATAGATAAGTACACTTTGGGACTTTTGCCGTTCGGCACTTGCAATGACTTTGCCCGCAATTTGGGTTTAAAGTCGGGACGGCTTAACCGCGCGTTGCGCGCGTTGCAAAAAAATGTGTGGCGACAAGTTTGGGTGGCGCGGGTCAACGGGCGCTATTTTATTAACAACGCGGGGTTTGGCAAACGAGCTCCTGCGGAACAGAAAAAAGGATCAATTCGCACCATTCGCGAGATGCGGCCCATAACAGTGCGGATCGAAACCGAAGAAGAGGTTGTGGAGGGGAAATTTATGATGATGTTGTGCGCCAATGCTCCTTATTTTAGCGGCGGTCTCTATTTTTCACGCCTTTCTAATCCAGCGCACGATTGGTTGGATTTTTATTTTATACGTAAGATGGCAAGGATTAGGCTTTTAGCGCGGTTGCTTGTGGGCCGCGCTCGTCTGCCCTTGCGTATGGGACAGACGTCAAGGTCTGTTTTTTCCATGCGTTCGCGCAAACTGTCGCTTTATTCCGAAGAGCCGCTTTGGATCGTTGCGGACGGCGATCCCCTGTCCAGCGCAGAAGGCGTGTGCGCAGCTCATTTTGATATTGCCGAGAGTTGTCGGTTCATTGTATCCCAATGAAAATTATTGATCTGCTCCGTTCTAATAAGTTTATTTTTTCCTGTGAGTTCTTTCCGCCTAAGACCGAAGAGGGATCAGATCAACTTTTTCAAGCGATCATTGACCTCAAGGATCTAAAGCCGGGATATGTTTCCATCACTTATGGAGCCGGCGGCAGCACGCGGGAAAAAACCCTCGAACTGGCGCATAAAATAAAAAATGAAATGGGCGTGGAAAGTATGGCTCATTTAACTTGCGTTGGACATAGCAAAAATGAAATTAAGGATATTTGAGAGCGGCTAAAAGCTTCCGGCATTGAAAATATTATTGCGTTGCGCGGCGATCCGCCGCAAGGCCAGTCTGCATTTACGCCTCATCCGGAGGGTTTTGAACATGCGGGAGACCTTGCCCGGTTCATTCGGAGCCAAAATGACTTTTGTATTGCGGTGGCCGGATACCCCGAAGGGCATTTAGAGGCGCCGGACCGAGAGACTGATTGGGCCCGCTTAAAGGAAAAAGTGGCGTGCGGCGCGGATTTTATTATCACGCAACTTTTCTTTGACAACATGGATTTTATTAACTTTGAAAAGAGAGCGCGCGCGCTGGGGATAGATGTTCCGATCGTGCCCGGGATTATGCCCGTGACAAATTTCAGCCAAATCCTTAGGTTCACGCAGATGTGCGGAGCAAAAATTCCGTTCCGGATGCATATGGATTTGGAAAAAATCCAAGGTGATCCGGACGCGGTTTTAGATTACGGCATTGAGTACGCCATTGCGCAATGCCGGGAGTTGATCAAGTATGGGGTGCCGGCGATTCATTTCTATACCCTGAACCGTTCCCGCTCGACTAAAATGATTGTACAAAGGTTAAAACCCTACATGAAAAAAAAGCGAATTAAGATTGCCAATGACCCGGTTTAGTTGGCGCGTCTGGGGCGCTCTTTTTTTATTGTTGTTGCCGGCTCGGGCGGTTTGGTGCGCAGAACCTTTAGTCATGAAATCGATGGAACAGGAAATGCAGCGTTCCATGAAAAAACTTCAATTTGAGGAGTTTAAGACCCCGTACTTTTTAGCGTATCGTTTAATTGATGCGAGGAGATCTTCCTTGGCGGCGCGGTATGGGGCCATTGTGCAAAACCAAAATACGCGCAACCGGTTTTTATACGTTGAACTGCGTTATGGGACTTATGATTTTGACAATACGGACCAAAACTTTCAGGGTTATTTTGAAAGCGCTGCCTTGGATGAGGATGGTGAAGCTTTGCGTCACCGGTTATGGCTCTTGACGGATCGGGCTTACAAGGATTCAATAAACTCCTATTTGATTAAACAGGGCAAAAAAATATCAGAAATGGAAAAAGAGCGCGTTGCGGATTTTTCCCGGGAAACGCCTCAAGTGCATGCGGGTCCTTTGGCCGAGTCCGAACAAGGTTTGGATTTTTATGCCGACGCTCTGCGCAAGGCGTCTCTGCTTTTTCGATCCAACAAAGAAATTTTAGACAGCGGGCTCACTTTGAACAAGTCCCGCTCGTTAAATTATTATCTCAATTCGGAGGGAGCAAAAATTGTTTCCTTCTCTGAGGCCAACCCCTACTACCTTTACCTTTGGGCAGAAGCCCAGGCGTTAGACGGTATGGGCGTGAGCGTGGCGCGCACTTTTTCCGCGCGCAAAACCAATGATTTGCCCGGAGACGCGGAACTAAAAAACTCGGTGGACGAGATGGTGGGAGACCTGCTCCGTTTGCGGAACGCTTTGCTTTCTAATCCTTATACCGGACCAGCAATCTTGGATTCAGAGTCAACCGGGGTTTTGTTTCATGAAGCGGTTGGACACAGGCTGGAGGGCGAACGTTTGCGCGATTCCGAAGAGGGTCAAACGTTTAAGGGACAGGTGGGCAAAAAAATTATACCGGGTTTCATTACGGTCACCGACAACCCTGCGTTGGATAATTATTTGGGCGTTTCGTTAAACGGCTATTACCCCTATGACGACGAAGGGGTTCCTTCCCAGGCAGTGGTCTTGGTGGAAGATGGGGTTTTAAAAAATTACCTTATGTCCCGGCGCCCAATCCAGGGTTTTGCTCATTCCAACGGTCATGGTCGCGCCCAGTTTGGACGCGATCCCATTGGCAGAATGTCCAATCTTTTTGTAAAATCCTCCAAAGGGATAGCCGACAAAAAATTAAAAGAGCTTTTGTTGCAGGAGTGCAAACGTCAGGGAAAACCTTACGGTTTATGGATCCGACGCACACGTTCGGGCGACACCTATACCGGGCGCGCTCAGTACCAAGCTTTTCGCGGGACCCCTGAAGAGGTCTATTTAATCGATGTAAAGACCAAGCAAGAAACCTTGGTGCGGGGAGTAGAAATCGTGGGAACCCCTCTCATCACCATTAATAAGATTTTAGCGATGGGAACCGATTATCAGGTAATGAACGCTTTTTGTCAGGCGGAGTCCGGATCGATTCCAGTTTCAACGATTGCGCCCAGCGTTTTGGTGAAAGAAGTGGAGCTGCAAAGGGTCAAAGAAGATAAAAAGCGGCCGCCCATTTTAATGCCGCCGCTTTTTGCGAATAAGGAGGAGTGAATTTGAGCGCACAAATTTTAGACGGCAAAGCTTTGGCCGCAGAAATTAGAGGCAAGATAAAGCCGGAAGTTGACGCCTTAAAGTCAGCCGGCGTTTGGCCGGGACTCGCCACTCTTTTGGTGGGTGAAAATCCGGCTTCTCAAGTTTATATTCGCAGCAAACATAAGGCCTGTCAGGAGGTAGGTATCCGTTCCTTTAACCTTACTTTGAGCCAATCGTCAACCAACGCTGAAGTCATGAGAAAGGTGGAAGATTTAAACGCAGATCCGCAAGTGCATGGGATCCTTGTGCAATTGCCGTTACCTCTGCAAATTGATTCCAATGCTGTTTTGTCTTTGATCCACCCGGATAAAGATGTGGACGGTTTTCATCCGCAAAATTTGGGCCGGTTATTTTCTGCCAAAGATGCGCGCGATATTTTTAGCGCCGCTAAACCTATTCCTGTTCCTTGCACGCCGCAGGGAGTGATCGCGCTTATTCATAAGACCGGAGTTCCAATAGCGGGTAGGAATGCGGTGGTGGTGGGCCGATCCGTTATTGTCGGCAAACCTGTTTTTTCTTTGCTCCTTGCCCACCACGCAACAGTCACAATTGCCCATTCCCAAACCCCTAATTTAGCCGCTGTTTGTCGCGACGCCGACCTTTTAGTGGTAGCCATTGGCATTGCCAATAAGATTACTGGAAACATGGTGAAACCTGGAGCGGTGGTGGTTGATGTGGGGATGAACCGATTGGCTGCCGGGGGCCTGTGCGGAGATGTGGACTTTGAAACAGCAAAAGAAACAGCGGGCTGGATTACGCCCGTGCCCGGCGGCGTGGGTCCTATGACCATTGTGATGCTGCTGCAAAACACATTGCTATTGGCAAAAAATAGTTGCGTGGCGGCTTAGAATACGCATGGATATTCGACCTAGAAAAATCCTCATTGCCGATGACAGCCGGCCCGACGCTGAAATTTTGGCCCAGTTATTAAGAGATCACGGGTACAGTTCTATTATTGCCAATAACGGCATCGACGCGATTGAAACCGCGATCAAGGAGCTGCCGGACCTGGTGCTATTAGATGTGGATATGCCCGGCGAAAACGGTTATGAAGTGGCGCGCCAGTTAAAATCTTTTCGCGCCACGCGATTTGTTCCAATTATCATGCTCACCGCTCTTTCTGAACTGGGCGCAAAGCTAGAGGGTTTGGAAGCGGGGGTAGACGATTTCATCACCAAGCCTTACCGTTCGGTTGAACTTTTAACCAGGATCCGTTCGCTCTTGAGAGTTAAAGCGTTGAACGATCAATTGGACGATGCAGAAAATATTATTTTTACATTAGCGCGAATTATTGAGGCTAAAGACAGCTACACTTTGGGCCACGCGGACCGTGTTTCCCGTTTCGCGGTTTCGCTTGGCAAAAAATTAAATCGCAGCAAGGAAGAGTTGGACATTTTAGACAAGGGAGGCGTTCTTCATGACATTGGTAAACTCGCTATCCCCGACACTATTTTGCTTAAACCCGGGGCGCTCACGCGCAGCGAGTTTGACATTATGAAAACCCATCCCGTGATCGGATGCACTATTTGCGAACGCCTGCGTTCCGCTAAAGATAGTTTGCCTTTGATCCGCCACCACCACGAAAAACTAAATGGCGAGGGTTACCCTGAAGGATTAAAAGGCGAACAAATACCCTTGTTGGTGAGGATCGTCAATATTGTGGATATTTACGATGCTTTAACCACGCGCCGCTCTTATAAAGACGCTTGGGACATAGAAAAAACTTTTAGCACGATGTACGAGGAAGTTAAGCGCGGTTGGTGGGACGGAGATGTTTTGCGCGCCTGGGAAAAGTTTGTAATGTCCGAAGAGTTTGAATCCGTACTGCCAAAGAAACCCTACTCCAAACTAATTAATTAATCCGGTTCCCAGATCTCAATGCCCCAGGCCGGCAACTCTAGGCGCGCGCCCTCTTTGGTTTGTTGAATGTTTCCGCCTTCTTTTAATAAGCGTTTAAGCCGGATATTCCCCTTTTCATTTTTAAAAATGTCAGGCACTTCCAAAGGGCCGCTGTAGGGTTGGGTGGAAAGGTTAATGGCGGTGAGGACGGCGTCGTTAAAATATGAACGGGCAAAGGCAAAGATCTTGCTGTCGTCGCCGCTTTTGAGCATAAACCTTTGGCCCGAGGCTAAGGAAGGATGTTTCTTTCTCACTTCAATCAGCTTTTTATATAAGCGGTAATAGTGTTTTGATTTTTTGTAGCCTTGGTCCCATTGGATAGGTTCAGCTTGGGTTAAAGAAGGGGCGTGGGTTTCGGCGATTTCCTGCCCGCTATAGAGGATCGGCACGCCGTCCAAACAAAAGAGCAGCGCAGCAAAAGATTTATGCGCCTCTTTAAATAAGCTTTGCGCGCGTTCGGTTTCCTCATTTTCCAAGTAACGCAAAATTACTCGCCCCGGCGCGTAAGAGCTGGTTTCTTGAGTAAGAGCAAGGTCTAAGTCTAGACCATTGGCTTGGCCTTGAATGATCCTTTGCAGCACCCCGTATATCTTGGAGTTGCCAACCGCGTCAAAAGCGTTGCCCTGTTTGTCCGGCAGGTCGCTGTCCGCGATTAGAAGGAAGTCTGATTTTATTTTCTTTAGTGCCAGCGCGCACTTTTCCCAAAAGATGGCCGGCGCTAAATCTGCCCGCCGCAACCGATAGCCATCGATCTTGTACTCCTTGGCCCA
>JAHFBY010000073.1 GCA_023249835.1 Elusimicrobiota bacterium
TTAGGTTAACCCAGGTTTAACGGCCTTTCCATTTTTTCTGCATCTCCATCCATTTCGGATACCAGGGCTGAATTTTCTTCCAAAATCCGAAAAGGGAAGTGGACGGAAAAACTTGAACCCTACCCAACTCAAAGAGGTCCAGCTCTTTTTGACCCAAGGTTCCATCACCGCTAAGCGCGCAAAAATATCCCGCATCCTGAACGCAAGTTTTAGCGTCGGCATTTAAACGGGAATAGGGGTAACAAAAGGGAATATCCGTGCGTAAAGTCAACATTTCCAATTTCTCTTTGGATTGTCTTAGTTCCCGCTCCATAACAATCGGCAAAGCAACGCTCATATCAATGTGCGATACGGTATGAGAGCCAAAGCAAATGCCGGACGCGGCCATTTCTTCGACTTGTTCTTCTTTTAACATCAAGGTGGTCCCGCAATCCCAGCGGTTTGTTTTTTGGAGAGCGCCGGTCACTAAAAATAGGGTGGCGGTAAAAGAAGCTTTCTTTAATAGCGGAAACGCATAGAGGTAATTATCTTCATAGCCGTCGTCAAAGGTGATGATCACCGGTTTAGAAACAATCCCGCGCCGCCCTTGCCAATATGCCGCTGCTCGCTGCAAACTTAAAGCGCTATAACCCAGAGACTTGAGCATTGCCAACTGGCTTTCAAACTGTTCGGGACTCACGCACAGTGAGGGGGAATCTGTTCCGCGCAATTCCGGCGGACAGACGCGATGATAGCAAAGGATGGGTATAGATTTCATTGCGCGCTACTTTTAGTGACTAAATCCGTATAAAGAGACAGGACATTTTTGGCAACTCCTTTGCTATCAAATGACTCTTTTATCTTCTTTCGCGACCACTCGCCCAAATTTTGCCTTAACTCGTGGTCCGTTAAAATCCGAACTAAATCAAGCATGAGTTTATCTTTTTTACTTTCAAATCGATTCCACTCCCCGCAATCGCCGAAATTGGACTCAAAAGCAGCGTCGAAATTTTCCGGGGTTATCAATCCAGGAGCAGAAGATTCGCCAATCGCCACAACCGGTTTACCCGCGGACATTGCCTCTAAAGCGACCCGGCCTGAACCTACGGCCACGCTGCCGGTATGATAGAACTCTAATGGGACAACGTCCTCATTGATGATATTGATGGCCTGCCGACCTAACTTTTGATTAAATTCAAGGGCAAAATCACAATCATCTTTAGGCGCCATATTGCCTGCGATAAAAACCTGATGTTGAGGCATTTTTTCCAGCATTTGCGGAAAAACTCGCCGCAACAGAAACCGGTTCGCTTTACCCTTTTGACCGCTGAACCTAGCCAGCATAACAATCGTAGGAGTAGAGCTGGCTAGTTCCATGGGGATAAAGCTTTCAATGTCAATTCCGTTAGGGATCATCCTGATACTATTGGCCGGACGTTTGATTTCATCAATCAGGTACCGCTCCAAATAAGGGCAAATCGCTAAAGTTTGGTCCCCCAAACAAGGCAAAGTACGTGCGGCAAAATGATTGCGCCACCGTCCATGAACCGTGACCACCATTGGAATTTTAAATTTAAGCCGGCTCCGCCGGGCAAACTCGCAAACCAAGTTTGCCGCCCGGGAATGAGAGTGGATCAGGTCGATATTTTCTTCTTGCAATATTTTTCTTATTTCAAGCGCATTGCGTAAACGGCCCCAATAGCTTGAATTCTGCGCATGGATCGGAAGGGAATAAAATTTAAAATCAAGCGAATTTTTAAGTTGATCGGATATAAAAACAACTTTATGGCCCATTTGACGCAAACTTTGCGCCAACGTCACGGCATAAGTTTCAGCGCCAGTTACTTCAATCTGAGAAAGTGCAAACAACAGGTTCATGAACGAACGCTTTCCACTGGTTTAGCCTAAAACGTCAAGAAAATTAATAAATGATTTTATTGAGTGGATACTCAATGATGCCTTCGGCCCCGGCTCGCTTTAGTTCGGGGATTATGCGCTTGACCGTAGACTCTTCCAAAATAACTTCCACCGCAACCCAGCCGGGAATAGTTAAATGGGATAACGTTGGTTTTTTTAGCGCCGGCAGCAGGGCCATAACATTTTTCAAATTTTCTTCCTTCAAATTTAACTTTAAACCAACCATCCCTTCGGCGTTCAGAGCGCCTTCTAAAAGTATGGCAACGCTTTCTATTTTTTTTCGTTTCCAGTCGTTCTTAAAGGAGTCATGGTTGGCGATCAGGCGGGTAGTAGAACTCAAAAGTTCCGATACAATACGAAGCTTGTTAGCCCGCAGGCTTGATCCGGTTTCAGTAAGTTCTACAATCGCGTCCACCAAAATTCCAGCCTTAGCCTCGGTGGCGCCCCAAGAGAATTCAACTTTTGCCTTAACTTTATTTTTTGCGAGATATTTTTTCACAATATTGACCGCTTCCGTGGCAATCCGTTTACCCTCTAAATCCTTAACGCTCTTAATTTTAGAATCTTCGGGCACGGCTAAAACCCACCGCACCGGCCTAAATCCCGACTTGGCGTAACGCAGTTCGCACACCTCTTTAACCTTAGCCCCGGTCTCAATGATCCAATCCAATCCCGTTAACCCCGCATCAAAAGTGCCGTCTTCAACGTATTTTGCCATTTCCTGAGCGCGCACCAACATAATTTCCAACTCTTCATCGTCAGAAGATGGAAAATATGAACGCTGCGAAGGAGAAATGCGAATTCCCGCTTTACGAAAAAGTTCAATGGTTGATTCTTGTAAACTGCCTTTAGGCAAGCCAATGCGTAATTTATTCATTTTTTGGGATAAAATCCTTTTTATAATTAGTGTAATTTATTAATTTTACAAAGCTTCAGAGACCCCTGTCAATTTTATATAATATTAAAATTGATCTGATTTATGGAGGGATTTATGAGCAAGAAAGCAACGCCCGTAGGCGGGATCGCAGCGCGGGAAAAAAAGGGCCCGCTTTGGCAATTTAGTCCAACTAACGACGGCACGTTCACTTTACCCAACCCGGACTATGTCACGGGGCTTTATTATCCGCTATTTAATCAAGCGGGAATGAAGTGTTCGGTCACCCCGGACTTAAAAGGGGATATCTGTCTTAATTTTCACCAATTCTTAACCATTCCCCAAGTCACGGAAGATTTTCACATGAGTAAAGCCAGCCGCAATTTTTGGGTAACCGTCAAAGGGCACACCCCTTGGTCCGCCACGGGAGCAAGCGCGCACCACTCCAGCCAAAAATGGACTATTCCCGAACCAGCGGAAGTGCGGGCAGGCTTAGGTTACTTTTCCGTGCGGCGAACCCACCGCGCTTTGGGGCTTGCCGCCCAATCCACCCTCTATGTCCCGGCCAACAATGACAGCGTGGAAGTGATGATTGTGGAAATTGAAAATATAGGTAAAAAAGTTGTTCGATTTACAGCTTGTTCAGCTTCTCCCATTTTTGGGCGCGGAGCTTTAAACCTGCGCGATCACAGGCAAGTGACCTCAATGTTCAATGAAACCGAACGCCACAAGTTTGGCGTGATCCTTAAACCCAAAATTATTCATGACGAAAAAGGGCATCGCGCCTGCCTTACCCGTTACGCTACTTTAGCCTGGGATGAAAAAGGCCGGCCGCCAACAAAAATATGGAACAACCAGCTCGAGTTTATGGGCGAAGGCGGCAGTTTAGATAATCCTGAATCAGTGTTCAAAAACAATTCCGGCAGCCCGCAAACTGTGCAACAAGGCGTGGAAGCTATTGCTGCCATGCGGTTTGCTCAAACCACTCTTCGACCGGGCGCAAAAAAGAGTTTCATCATTATCCGCGGGATAACAGACAACCCCAAGACCATTGCCCAATGGATCCAAAACTATTCTACGCTGAGCCAAGTTCAAGCGCAACTTAATCATACTCAAACCTACTGGCGCGAATTAACTCAAAAACTAAAATTCACATCCGGACAAACCGATCGCGACAACCTTCTGTGCTGGGTAGCGCTCCAGCCTTTTTGCCGAAAAGTATACGGCAACTCTTACCTTCCGGACCACGATTATGGCCGAGGCGGGCGGGGCTGGCGGGACTTGTGGTCTGACATGGCGGCCTTGTTCCTGATGGATCCAAGCAGCGCTGCTTCTGAAATCGTTAACAACCTTCAAGGGGTGCGCATAGACGGCACAAACGCAACCATCATCGGCACTAAACCGGGAGAGTTTACGGCCGACCGCAACAATATTGTGCGCACCTGGTGCGACCACGGCGCCTGGCCCTTTTTTATCCTTAAATTTTATATCGACCAAACCGGAGATTTAAACATCCTACAGAAAACCATACCCTACTGGAAAGACCGCGTCCATGGCCGCGGCGCGCTGCGGGATGAAACTTGGTCAGACGCTTTGGGAACCTGGCAGAAGGACCATGCCGGGCAAGTTTATCAGGGGAGTTTGTTAGAGCACGTTTTAATTCAGCAGATCTCCTCTTTCTTTAACGTGGGAGAGCATAACAATATTCTTTTAGAAGGCGCGGATTGGAACGATACCTACGACATGGGTAAAGACAAAGGAGAATCGGTTTGTTTTTCCAACTGGACCGCGTGGAACCTTGAACTCATTGCTGAGCTCTTATTGAAGCTAGATGCGGACGGCACAAAAACAGTTGAGCTTTTAAACGATATGCTGCCGTTATTAGACCGTTTGCCCGGTCAAACACCGGTTTCTTATTCAACCCCCATTGCCAAACGCGAGCAATTGCGGCTCTATTTTAACTCGGTATTGCGCAGTGTAAGCGGACAGAAAACCGCAATTGCTTGTATCGAATTGGCCCAGGACCTCAAAGCAAAAGCCAACGCCTGCCGCGAGCACATTCGGGATAACGAGTACATTCAAACCAAAGACAAGGAACATTTTTTCAACGGCCACTACGACAACGACGCCCAAAGGGTACATGGGGACCATCCCAAAGGGGTCCGCATCGACCTTACCAGCCAAGTGATGAGCATCCTTTGCGATACAGCCACAGACGATCAAGTTAAGCAGACCGTGCATGCTCTTAAACGCTATTTACGCAACCCTTCTACCGGAGGACTCAGGCTTTCCAGCAATCTAAACGAACTAAAATTAAACTTTGGCCGGGTATCGGGATTTGTCTATGGCTGGCGAGAAAACGGCTCGATTTGGAGCCAGCAGAACGCGATGTTGATTTATGCGCTCTACAAGCGAAATTTCGTCAAAGAGGGCTACGCTGTTTACGCCGAACTCATGGAACTTTGCCTGCAATCCGGCCAATCCAAGACGTTTCCCAACCTACCCTCCTGTTTTCGCTTAGACGGCAAGGGACTTTCCAGCTACCTTACCGGCTCCGCCGCCTGGCTGCTCCTGGCCCAAACCACGCAAATGTACGGTGTGCGCGGGGAAATGGGGAACTTGATCCTGGAACCAAAATTGTTAAAAGAACAATTCAATTCCGATCGAGAGGCCCAAGTTCGCACCCTATTTCAAAATAAACTAATTACCGTGATTTACCATAACCCGCAGCGGGCAGAGTACGGCCGCTACAACATCAGCGACATTACCATCAACAATAATCCTGTCCGCTGTAAACGCGCCGAGCATGACGCCAGACTCCTGCTAACGGCCATGGACTTTCAAGAGCTTTGCGACCGGGAAGAAAACACCTTGCGCGTAACCCTTGTCCCTAAATTATAAATTATTTAAGGAACTATAATGATTTCATCACAATTCAGATTAAGAGAGAACTCCTTCCTTCAATCTGTTGCGATGATTTTAATTTGTTTTTTTATATATATTTTTTTTCTAATTACGACTGAAAGCCGCTACAAAGATGTCCCGTGGGGAGATGCGGCCTACTATACAATGATGGCCGCGCATTACAATGCTCCTGAAAAGATTCAAAATAAAATACCAACTATCTATGCAATGCGGGCATTGCCATCCATTATTGTAGGCATAGGTGTCTCCAGTTTTATTTCGCCGGAAGACCGTGAAACTTTAGTAAACGCTGCGCAGTTACAAACTAATTCGCGCTACATGAATGTCAACACCGTTGTGCGTCGAGGCTATCTGGTTTTCAATGGTCTGTGCCATTTACTGACTGTTTGGCTGCTCTACCGGATCTTTCTTTTTCTGGGTTTTTGTCCAGAAATTTGCTTTGGGCTTCCGGTGGTCTTCATGACCTTTTATATTCCGGTCCGACTCTACATCTACTGGCCCCAGATGGCTGACCCTTTGGGTTTTTTAATTTTGGCTAGTAGTTTTTACGCTCTTGTCCGCGGCTGGCTTTGGCGACTCCTGGCCTGCCTACTTCTCACCATCTTTGTGCGCGAAAACAACTTATTGCTCATCCCTTCATTATGGACATTGCTATTTTTTTCAAAAGACTTATCCAAGCCAAGAAAAATTCTTTGGATTGCCACATCAATATTGCCGCTGCTTGTGTTCCTATGGTTCCGCAAACATAGCTACTTTCCCACAGAAATTAAACTGCCATTTTGTCCAACAAATGATGCCACTAATTTGAACCTTCCTAGTTTGGTCCCAGACTATTTCTTCCTTATTTTCTATCAGTTTACTAAAGTCAAAGGATGGATTGGAGCGCTGAGAATTGGGCTCATATTTTTTTATACCTTTGGACCACTGAGCTTTATTTTAATTGCAGAACCTCAAAGCTGCTTAACCGCCCTTAGAAAACATTCTTGGCTTGTCCCTTACTTTGTCTTGACTTTAGCAGCAGGACTCTTAGTGTCCGTTGATCGGTATTTATTTTACTTATATCCCATCATTTTCATTTTGATTGCCTATGTCATCAATGAGAAACTAGATGCATTTGGATCGAAATGGTTTTTATTGGGAACTTGTATGCTAAACCTTGTCCTTTACTCCGCGTTCTCCCCGATTACAGACTCGAATATTTTAACTGGCGATTACCGTCTATTAGAATTACTCTATCTTAATAACCGCTCCGAAGTTATTCCCTTAGCTTTTAAAACCCTTTTTATAAATATGTGTGGACTGGGGGCATTCATCCTCTTAAAACCCGGTTCGCGCACACATTGGAAACGTAATGGCGCGATATTACAGGCCGTCTTGCTCATTCTACTTGGCTTATGGATTGTTGCGGACTTTTCCACTCATATGCAAAACAAAAATAACCGCATTGCGCTGCTAAACTTAATTCCCGCACAAATTGAGGTCAGCAGTTTTAACCAATTTTTTGAAAATAAAGAAAATTTAATAGACGGTAATCCCAACACCTATTGGCACGCCCGATATCCTAAAACGGAATTGGAAAGCGTGATCAGTATAGACGCAAAGCAGAGCGTAAAAACCGGCCTGCTGCGAATTCTTCCGCGCAATGGTTTTTTAGATCAGTTATGGACCGGAGACCATGCTGCGTGGGAGGCGAGCGCGGATGGAGTTAATTGGAAATTGATTACCATGCTCGATATAGACCCCCAACAGTTAAATCAAAACAGCTGGTTAA
>JAHFBY010000432.1 GCA_023249835.1 Elusimicrobiota bacterium
TTAAATCACTAAACTTTAAGCTTAACCCTTGAGTTTCCACTTTTTCGCCTAACCTAGCGGGCAATAGTTCTGCCAATGGCTTGATCTTTTCATAGTTCAAATGATCGCCTAAACTTACGAATAAAGCGCCCCCTTTGCGCAAAAAGCCGGCCAACTTCTCCGCCAGGGAACGCTCGACTTCATAGGGATTGATTAAGAGCACGACATCATAGCTTTCTAACTGAATTTGGTGCGCTTCGCTGAGGTTAATGACGCGCAGTTCAAAAAGAGCCGGGGGAGAAAGCAACGCCTGCCGCAAATAGTAAGATTCTCCGCTCAAAGCGGCGATACCCGAAGGTTCTTCTATACAGAGAACTTTAATTTTTTCTGGAACCCTCCGCGCAAAATAATATTCATCATCGGTTGACAACGCGTCGGCTCGAATGCCGACGCGCCCGGTCAAATACTCTTCTTGCGGGTTAGGCGCAGATAAAGAGACCCGTTTTTTTTCTCTGGGGCCAAGGTTAATGATCGTTTCAGAGGAATGTTTTTTGCCGAGCTCTCCGCCGCGCAGTTCAAAGTAAACCGGCAAGGCTGAGATAGGTTCAGCAGAAAAGTTCTCAACGTCAACGTTCACTTTTAGCGAGCCCGAATAAAGGTCAGGTGCAATATCCATGCCATTAACGCCCGCATTACTAAGGGCCTTGGGCAAGTTGACATAAAGTATCCGTACCTGCGCGTCATAATTTTCAATCCGCCCTTTCCAGTCAGACCTTAAATCTTTGCCAACGGAGGGGCCGGCCCGCCAGCCATGCGCAGCCATATCCGAAAGTATTAAAATCACTTTATTGGAAGCTCCAGAACCGTTCAAAATCCGGTAAGCGGATCCGAGCGCCGGAAAAACATCCGTGCCGCGAAAGTTCGGCTCCATACTTTTAAGTTTTAGCGAGAGTTCTCCATGCAAGTTGGTCAAATAACCGGAAGAATATTCAATACGATCCGAATATATCACAAGCGCGGACCGGTCGCGTTCGCCTAAAGAGCTCAATGCGGCTTGGGCCAAAGACACTGCTCTTTGCCAATGTGTGCTGCCGGCATTTTGCGCGCGCATTGAACAGGAGTTATCCACAAGCAACACCATCGCCACGGAATCTTCTTTGCCCCAACGATCCCCCACGTTTAAAATGGGACGTGAAAAAAAGAGCAGGAAAGCAAGCAGGGCCAACACCCGCAACAACAGGATCAACCATTCTTTTATCCGTTTGCGCGGTCGCTCTTTTTCCAGCACCATTTTAAGAAAGCGCAAATCGCTAAACACAACCCTTTTAGGCGGCCGGCGAAATAGGAGATGGATCAACACGGGCAAGAGCGTCAGAGGCAACGCCCAAAGAGCCGAACTGTTAATAAAGTTAAAATTCATTTATTTCGTTACAGTTCCTAAGACTCAATCAACATCCTGCGCATCAACCGGTCGATCGGTTCTTGAGTGGTGCTGAAACAATATTGAATTGCAGAACTTTGCAGCGATGCTTTTGCGGATTTCATAAATTCGTCCATGGCGCGCAGATATTCCGTTCTATAGGAATCGGTTTCTAACGTCATTTTCTCTTGGTTCTCCAAAGACTCAAACTCAACTGAACCGGTATAGGGGAACCGTTGTTCATCGGAGTCGAGCAAGTGGACTACCATTACCTCATGCTTTTTAAACCGGAGAAACTTTAGCGCGTTAATCAAGCTGTCTTGACTATCAAAAAGGTCCGACACCAAAATAAAAAGGCTGCGCTTATTGGCGCGGAACGCTACGGACTCTAAACTTTTGCCCAAGTTTCCTTCCCCTTGCGGCTTTACGGACTCTAACTCATCCAACACCACATTTAAATGTTGAGAACTGTTTTGAGCCGGGATCAAGCGCTGGCCAAACTCGCGCAGACAGGCCAGTCCAACGGAATCTTGTTGCCGTAGCGTTAGGTAAGCAACGCTTGCAAGCAAAGTTGCCCCATAATCATATTTGGACAACGCGCTATTTTGGCCTTTAAACCCCATGGAGGCGGACGCATCTAAAAGCAAATAGACGCGCAAATTAGTTTCTTCTTCGAATTGTTTGATGAAAAAGCGATCCGTGCGCCCGTAAACTTTCCAATCCAAGTGCCTCAATTCGTCGCCTGCAACGTATTCGCGGTGTTGCGCGAACTCTAAAGAATAACCGCGGTAAGAACTTTGATGCAAACCCGCAATAAAACCTTCCACAACCAATTGAGCTCGAAGTTTTAAACCCGCGATCCGGGCTAAAACCAATGGATCTAAAAAATTATTTTTTTGAGTACCCACTTATTGATGCGTTAGTTTTCTAATGACCTCTTCAATGCCTACTCCTTCAGCTTCCGCATGAAATGACAA
>JAHFBY010000433.1 GCA_023249835.1 Elusimicrobiota bacterium
AAGCGCTAAAACGGCAATACCGGGAATAGAGAACTGCAGCCAATTTCCTGCGGTAACGTTAAATATGGCATATTGGGTGTTTGCAGGATTCCCAGCCAAAGATGTGTTTAAAGAAACAGTGATGCTGGTTTTATAAACGTTGGCGATTTGCGGGGCATTGGGCGTTTGCGCTAAGGTGCAGGTCCCCACAATAGTGGAATAGTTAGTTTCTACATCTTGCCAATTCTTTGCTTTAACCCGGTAATAATAGGTGGTATTATAGGAAAGGTTTTCCGGAACAGAACTAATCAATGTGACCCAGGTAGTCTGTCCTAATAGAGATGAAAAGTCGGACGTGAGGCTTGACTCCAACTTAAAGAGGGTGTTGGCGGGGTTAGCGCCCTCAATTCCAGACAGACCCCAGTTCAGCGTAAAGCTGGAAGGTTCTATTTTAGATATAACCGGAGCAATGGGAACCGCTGAGAGAGTTACGGTGGTTATGCTGATAGATGAGGTGCTATAAATACCGTTGCCATTATAGGCTATTGAGCGGTAATAATAGGTAGTATTGGGCTCTAGTCCAGAAATTGTGGCAGTGGTCAACAACGTTCGGCTCGAAAAAGTAATTGAATCAAAGCTGGAATTGGCTGCAATTTGCAAGGAGTATGAGGTGATATTGACCGGATTATTATTGTCGGTCCAGCGGCTGGTAAAAGAAGTTTTTTGCAGGTTAAACATGCCTATTTCAGAGGGGACATTGGCAAAAGTATAACTGGAAACGCTTTGTGATGGGCTGCTCCAAAAAGTGTTAAAAGATTCCACATACGCCATAAAAGTCGTATTGGGTCCGGCCATGCGGGTTTGAATATAGTAGGTGGTATTTTTATTGAGGTTGGGAGATACGGCGTTGCCTGTAGTTGCCATCAACCTAAAACCAGTTTCATTATTGGAGTTGTCCGTCCATTCCCAGTTTATGGAATCGCTAGAAATGGCGCGGGCAAATATACCGCTTGGAGGGGCAGTTTGTGAGGAAACAAATAAACCCAAAAGGCTGATTGATCCGCTGGAGGAGTAGGCTTGATTGCCGGCGCTGTCGGCAGCTTTGACTGCGACATAAATCGTTGACCCAACGGTTAGTCCGGTTATTAGCCGGTTAATTTCCTGTTCATTAGGCTTTAGTGGCCGCCAAATTTGGCCAAACTGAGTGGCTGACTCCCAATTGTCTTCAGAGCTAAACGCAGCGCTGTTTGACCAACGAACGCTGTAAGAGCCTGATTCTAAAGTATAGCCATCCATAATTGCGGGGGCGCTCCAGGAAAGGGTAACTTGTCCGGGCCCGGACTCAAGTCCGGTTAAATCTGTGATTGTATCGGGGTGGAACAAAAGATGGCTTGCGCCCGGGTATATGACGTTAATAGATTGGCTGAGATTAGCGCTTTCAATAAAACCAATTTCCGAAGTTAGGAAATTGGAGGCTGAATTGATTGTGCTTCCGCCTGAATTTAGATCATTACGCCAAATCTTATTTGCGATTCCGGTTATGGGTTCCGCGGCAGATAGTTGAAAATTTGAAAAAGT
Organism: Elusimicrobiota bacterium; assembly: GCA_023249835.1. Taxonomy (GTDB): domain Bacteria; phylum Elusimicrobiota; class Elusimicrobia; order 2-02-FULL-39-32; family 2-02-FULL-39-32; genus JAHFBY01. The sequence goes on from JAHFBY010000433.1 coordinate 1,558, forward strand.
AACAGCAATCGATAAAATTAAAAATAGTTTAAAATAGTTAATTAAAACGTTTGAACAATTTTTATCCAAAAAAAATGAATCGGGGGAATATTTGTAGTTATTCATTTCATTTATTCTTCTAGCAACTAATGTGCCGTGCTGGTTAACTAAATCTAATAGCTATTTTAAGCAAATGGCTATGGATTTTTTACATAATGTATGGCATTTTTCCATAGGTGGTTATTTCTTCCATTTTTCAGTAGCGTTGGAAATAACCTTAAAAAGCTCATCAGGAGTGACTTTTTCCGGGGACCGGGACACGAAATGTTTGCGGAGATCGGAGGCTAGTTCAGTGATGACCTTCATCGCCAGGTTCTTATCGCCATTACAGAACTTTTTGATGGCTTCATATTGAACTTTTATGATCTCTGATTCGCTCATTTTAGCACCCCGATTTTTGTTATTTAATGAATCAAAGAATGTTTCTTTCAATTTCAGTATACTTGAACTAGGTTAAAGTTTGCTTTAACTTTATGTAAACAAATTGTAAACTTTTTTGTTATAATGAAAGCAATAGTGTTAGGGTGCAAAATGAAACAATTAAGAAAGTTTTTTGTTTTCAGCGCTGGATTATCAACGTTTTTTACATTATCAACATTTGCAATTGCTGAGAACGCGGTTAGCCTTCAGTCCAAACCGCGCATGGTTTTTGAAACGGTTGCGCATGATTTTGGCCGCGCTATTGAAGGGGATGTCATTAAGAGTTCATTTGGTTTTATAAACGCAGGCGGATCCGATCTCCTGATCCGGCAGCTCCGAAGCTCTTGC
>JAHFBY010000434.1 GCA_023249835.1 Elusimicrobiota bacterium
CGGTCAGCCATTACCCGATCTATTCGATTTTTCGATCAATATTTAAAAAATCTCCCGTTCCCGACTGTGCAACAACAAAAGTTTGACAAGTTAAACATTAATGATTACAATTCATAAGATCAATAATTTTAGCTTCTGGCGCGAGCCAAGGCGCTTGTTATAAAATTCTGCCAAAACGGGATTTTAGCAGAGTTTGTTTTATCTAAATAGGTCAGTTTTCTTCTTGTATGGGAGGCGTTATGGATTTTATTGAGAAAAGGATGGCGGCGCACATAAACACGGAACCATCGCTACCGTTAATAGGCGCAGACGATGACGCTGAAATCAGGGGAAACCCCTCTGCCAGCATGCACGTGCGCAAACGCAGCGGATCCTACGAACCCGTGGACGTCAATAAAATCGTTAAAGCCGTGACTCGCCACGTTAAGGGCTTGCCTGCGGTTGACCCTTTGCGCATCGCTTCCAAAACCATCGGCGGCCTCTATGACGGCGCCACCACTAAAGAACTGGACGAACTTTCTATTCAGACCGCGGCGCACCTAATCAGCGAAGAACCCGAATATTCGCGGCTGGCGGCGCGATTGCTTAACCATTACATTATCAAAGAAGTCGCCAACCAAAACATTTATTCTTTTTCTCAGTCCGTGCAAGCGGGCCATCGGTGGGGATTAGTGTCGGACGCCACGCTCCAGTTCGTGGAAGAAAATTCAGTCAAACTCAATCATGCCATTGTGCCCGAACGATCCGACCAGTTCGAGTATTTTGGGTTGCGCACAGTTTATGATCGATACCTTCTGCGCAACTCTCAGTCGCGCAACGTTGTGGAAACTGCGCAATATTTTTATATGCGCGTTGCCTGCGGACTCTCCCGCAACGTAAAAGAGGCCATTGAATTTTACGACCTCATCTCCTCTTTTGAATATATGCCGAGCACCCCAACTCTTTTTAACTCCGGAACCAAACGGCCGCAAATGTCTTCTTGTTATCTGCTTGATTCTCCCAAAGACGATCTCAAAAGCATCTATAAAATTTATTCCTATATTGCCCAACTCTCGAAATTTGCCGGCGGGATCGGCGTGGCGTTCCATCGCATCCGCAGCCGCGGTTCCTTAATCCAAGGAACCAATGGTTTATCCAATGGTATTGTGCCGTTTCTAAAAACTTTAGACTCATCGGTTTTAGCCGTAAATCAAGGCGGCAAACGCAAAGGCGCTTGCTGCGTTTATTTGGAGACCTGGCACTCCGACATCGAAGAGTTCATGGAACTCAAAGACAATACCGGCGACGAATCCAGGCGAACATACAACTTAAACCTGGCCCACTGGATCCCCGACCTATTCATGGAGCGGGTTGAGAAAGGCGAAACCTGGTCGCTGTTTGACCCTAAGGCCGTACCTCACTTTACGGACCTTTACGGTGAAAAATTTCGGCGAGCTTATACCGAAGCTGAATATAAAAAACAGTATGTCCGGCAAGTGCCGGCTCGCGACCTCTATTCCCGCATGATGAAAACTTTGGCGGAAACAGGTAACGGCTGGATAACTTTTAAGGACGCCTGCAACAACAAGTCCAACCAAACGATGGCGGAAGGAAACGTAGTGCACTCCAGCAACCTTTGCACCGAGATTGTGGAAATCACTTCGCAAACCGAAACCGCGGTTTGTAACCTAGGTTCCATCAACTTGCCTGCATATGTCAATAACAACGGCCCCTTTGACTTTGACAAGCTGGCCATCAATGTAAAAAAAGCAATCACTTATCTGGACCGAGTGGTAGACATTAATTTCTACCCCACCCCAACTGCGGACTGTTCCAACCGCAAATGGCGTCCGGTAGGGTTAGGACTCATGGGACTGCAAGATCTCTTCTTCAAACTAAAACTGCCCTTTGACAGCCGCGAAGCGCGTTTACTTTCCAAGAGGATTCAAGAGGAAATTTATTTCCATGCGCTAGACCGGTCTTGTGAACTGTCCCAAGAGTTCGGTTCGCATGACTCATTTGCCCAAACGCGCGCAGCGCAAGGATTGTTTCAGTTTGACCTCTGGAACGTGACGCCCGAACCCAAAGAGCGATGGGTTACCCTTAAAAATCGCATTTTAAAATATGGCCTCCGCAATTCGCTTCTAATCGCTATCGCGCCCACGGCAACCATCGCCTCCATGGTTGGTTCCTATGAGTCCATTGAGCCCCAAGTCTCCAACATCTTTAAGCGCGAAACCCTTTCCGGCGAATTCATGCAGATCAACCGTCATTTAGTAAAAACTTTAAAAGAATTAAACCTATGGAACGAAACCATGCGCGGCAAAATCATTGCAAACGAAGGGTCAATTCAGGAAATTGCGGAAATTCC
>JAHFBY010000435.1 GCA_023249835.1 Elusimicrobiota bacterium
CCTTTGCGCCTGCCAAAGAAGGGCTAGCGCGCGCCATTGATTCCACAACGAAGTTAAAAGAATTGGTGTATAGTCCGGACCTCAAAAACTGGGACTCGATCGTGGCCAAACATGCGGCAGGTTCAATTGGGCTTGCCGATTATATAGAGCAGTTATCATTTTCACCCAACAGCCAGTGCGCGCTATTTTTAGAAGCGTCGCGCCTTTACGAACGTGCCGGAGTTTCCCTTAAAGCAGAGTCCATGCGCCGGCAATATTTGCGATACATTGAACTCCTTAACTCCATTAACCCGGTTAAACTGTTAAACGAAATAGAGCGCTGGGAAGAAAAAAAATGGAACAATTTAGCGAAAACACCTGCGGAAAGAGAATTAATGCGGCGGGACCAAAGGTTGCGTTTGGCGCAAAAGCTTATCCATTTTAGTTTAAGCGCAGAGGAGTGCGCGCAATATGAGTCCTTAGCCAAGAAAGTTAACTTAAAAGAGTTAGAGCCGCTTTTAACGCCCTTTACGCAGTTTAGTCAAGCGGCTCTGGCCCGTAACCCGATCCTCGTAGAAAAGTTGAGCGGGGCGATGGCGGCGCAAGAGCAAGCGCGGGCCGCGGTTTTAGTGGCGGGAGGTTTTCATACCCAAGGGATCACGCAAATATTGCGCAAAGAAAAGCGCGCTTATGTGGTGTTGACCCCGCGCGTTGGCCAAGTAACCGCAACGGAAAATAACTATTTGCGATTCTTTACGCGGAAACCCTCAGAACTGGAAAGGCTGTTTACTCGGGACCGGATCACTCTTTCTGCTCCCAGAGTTACCGCGGAACTGGTTCCTAGAGGGTTAGGCGGCGCGCAATTGACCTTTAAGACGGAGACGGTTGGACTAGGCGCAGTAAAATTGTCTATGACCCAACAAGACCCTAAAACAGTGAAAAAGTTGATCTCGGGCTGGTTAGAGGGATTGCCCGGCAATTGTTTTGGCAACGTCTCCGGAGCATGGGCAAAAAAAATAAAGGACTTTGACTATCAAGTAAAATTTTTTGATCTTGCGGGCCGGCAAACAGATTTAGTGGCGATTTTAGAGCCGGATAAGGTCTGGCGCTGGGAAACCCAAGTTAAAGAGTCCGCGCCGGACATTGCCTCCGGCGAAACGAGGCGCCTTGCTTTTTGGGCGGGTTTCATGCCTTGGGTGAGTTACCTGGCAATGCAAACGTTTGGTTTTTCCGGTTTCATGTTCACGGATTGGAAACCTGAGGACGGCTCGCAAATGGTAACGCTCATTGCGGGACATATTGCGGGTCTGGAAAACTCTTTACCGGCGCTGATCCGAAAAAAACAAAGCGTTGTTGAACTCGAGCAAAACGCCCGGCAATTTTATACGGGCGGCAAACGGTCGGATAAGAAACGTTTAGCCGTTTCGTTTCTGAAAGCTAAAAACGTTCGGGGAGTAAGTAAAGAATATGCCAAAGAGGCGGTGGATGCGGCGCGCAGTTTAAGCCAACTCCTTGCCGCCATTGAACTTCACCGGGTCTATTTTTTTAGCGCCGCTAAAATGGGGAACATGCAATTTGCGCTGCAAGCGGCGTATGCGCAGGAGTCTTTTTTTGATGTTGAGAGGTTGTTGGAAAACCTGAACTCCAAGGTTCCCGACGCTGCCGTTAGAAACCATCTGAGCCTATCGATCAACATTGATTTACTGCAAAAAACTTGTGAGCGGATTGAACTAAAAATAGCTTCCCTACCCGACCCGGGTTCTTTTAGTAAAGAGCACGTAACTCCCATCGACATCGAGCGGTTTTCCGCCGATTCCAATCAATTGATTGAAGACGTGGAGGACGTCGTTAACATTTCCGCGGACAGTTTTAAGATCTTAATGATCTGCGTCCACGACTCTTTGCTGAACCAAAACATCCAAGCTTTAAACGCTCGGTCGCTGCGTAAACTAAAAATAGTTTTAGCTCGGCTCGGTTGGGGCGGGCCGGCCAATAGCGTTGCTGTTCCCGCTTCTGTCTTTGGCATTTTTTTGCAGTGGCCAATTGAATGGGTGGCTGATCAATCACGCCGCTCTCGTTTAGAGGAAATAGAGAATTTGATGTTAATTTCACATTTCATCCTTCTCGTTCAATATATGTACGGCGTTATTTCCCATAACGGCGAGCGCACCTGGCGAAATTGGGAAGAACAAATAGAAAAGTTTACTGAAATCTGCTTTTTGGCGGTGGAACATTCCGCTGATTGGTTTGCCAGAAAACATGAGTCAGTTTTTTATTATAACCGCGACCGTATATTATCTGTCCGCGAAGCTACGGAAGACGACATTTCTGTTTTAACGAGGTTAGGCCAAAATATTTTAGAGCCTTT
>JAHFBY010000436.1 GCA_023249835.1 Elusimicrobiota bacterium
TTACTTCCCCGGAAGAAGCAATGAAAATTATGGTAACTGTTCTGGAAATGAAAAACGTTTCAAATTGGATTTCAAGCAATAAAAACGTTTCAATTTTACCTTGGAGTTATAATTTGTATTTGCAAAATTGGGAAAAAGAATCGGTGGAGGAGTTGACGGCTAAGGTGCGCGCGCAAAAAATGATCACCGGAGATTCGGCCATAACTGAAATTCACTACGATCCGGAAAGGCAGGCTTTGGTCAGCGTTTTAGGACGCTATGTTCGTTGGCTGGGCGCGGCGCGCTATCTAATGGTCGCTCTACTTTTGGTTTATTTGGGGTTGCGTTTGATGGATGGGTTTTCGCTGTTCCATGAGAAGGGTTGGCGGCGTTGTTGTTGGGAGTGGGGGGCTCTTTCCATCTTAAGCGGGAGCGCGGCGCATGGTCTGTACTTAATAACTTTGTGCACGTCATTTTACCTGGGAATGGGAATAGTTAACCTTGAATTTAACGATACCCTTATTCTCAAGTTTGTTGTTTCCTCCATTGTCTTGTTTCCCGGCAGATCGTTGCCCAATGCGGATTAAGACTGCGCTTAGGATCTTAATCCTTTGCTGGGGAGTTTGGTCCGTGGCTTTTGCCGCCGCGAAAACTGATAAAAGCCTAGAGCTTAAAGCGTTGCGCAGTCAGCTTAAAGAATTAGAGAAAAATAAAAGCAAACTTTCCGGGGATGAAAATGAATTAAATAATCGGATTAAACTCTTGGAGTCAGATATCGGGCAAGCTAAATCCCAAGAATTGAACTTAAAAGCGGAAATAGGATTAACCCAAAAAAAAACCGCAATTTTGGAAAATACTTTTAAAAAAATAAAGTCTAAGAATTCAGCGTATGGCGAAAGAGTTTTAGCCGTATACGCGGATTACTACAAAAAATTTGTTTACCCGCAAAGGATGGTTCGAACTGTTGAAATGGAAATTCTTTGCCGCGCCGCCTTGCAGGGCTATTGGGGGTTACTCAGGGGAAGCGCCCTCGAACTGAGCAAGGTTAAGGTTGATAAAATATCTCTTGAAGAAAAATCTGAAAAACTGATGAACGACAAAGTTAAGCTCGGTAGAATTATTCGCGCCGGCAGCATAGCCGGCGCAGCCGGCCTCGCCACGGTTAAGAAAATTCAAGATCAAAAATTGCAAATTCAAATGAACGTTGACCGCTTAGCGCTTGAGGCTAAGGCCATTGAAAAACTGCTGGACGAGTTGGCGAAAATTGACGCTCAGCAGGCTAAATTAAAACTTGGGTCCCAACCTAATAAAGACCAGTCGGACCCTCACCCGCGCTATCCTTGGCCGGTTAGGGGCCGCGTCGTGTCAAAGTTTGGACGGCAGTCTCATCCGGAGCTGGGGGTTCCGGTTTATAATAACGGCGTCTGGATCCAAACCGAGTCCAATCGCGATGTGCATGCGGTTGCGGAGGGTACCGTGGTTTTTGCCGACGCCTTTCGGGTTTATGGACCAACCGTTATCATAGATCATGGCGATGAAATATATACGGTGTACGGACAATTGGGCCGGATCACGGTTAAGCAAGGGGCCGTGCTTTCAGCGGGGAACGTGGTCGCGCGCACGGGAAAAAGCGATCATCCACAAATTTATTTTGAGTTGCGTTACCGGGGCCATGCGGAAAATCCACTGGAGTGGCTCGATGGCAATTGACTTACGCAAACGAACGCGTATAGCCCAAATAGTTCTAATTATGCTACAATCGTTTTGTAAAAGTTTTTACGGGTTATTTTTTTTTTAGAAACGGAGTCGGGAAGAGGAGGCGTTCATGTTGCGAAAGCGTAAATCATTTAATTTAGTCGCCCTTTTAGTTTTATTTTTAGTGGGACAGTTAATTTTTTCAAAAATCGGCTATTTGCGCGCGGCTGCGGACAATATTAACCGAACTTTGGAACAGCTTAAGATAGTGGCGGAAGTGTTCGATTATATTCAACAAAATTACGTAACAGAGATACAAACGCAGTCTTTGATTTATGGCGCTGCGCACGGTATGGTGCGCACGTTGGATCCGTTCAGCCAATTTTTAGAGCCCGAACCTCACGCCGAAATGAAAACCGACACCGAAGGGGAGTTCGGCGGATTGGGCATCCGCATAGAAATGAAAGACGACTGGCTTACGGTTATGACGCCGATTCCCAATACACCGGCTTATCGCGCTGGAATATTGCCCAATGATATAGTCGTCAAAATTGAAGGGGAAACCACTCAAGGACTATCGCTCCAGGACGCGGTAAAGAAACTGCGGGGTAAACCCGGCACTAAAGTCGCCATTACCATTGTGCATGAAAGCATGAAGGAGC
>JAHFBY010000074.1:0-521 GCA_023249835.1 Elusimicrobiota bacterium
AGTTCCTCATCGAGTTCTTCAAGCAAAGCGATATTTTTTTTCTGTGCCACTGATTCTAAGAACTGGGTTACCCTTTGCGCCAAATCGTTTAAAGAGCATGGTTCTTTTTTCCCTTCGGCGTGGCGGGCGAGGCCCAGGTAATTTTGCAAGAGGGCGCGCACGTTATCCACGTTTCGCAGCACCAGTTTCCAGGATTCAACGTCCTTTTCTCTTAACCCGTCGGGTTTATTGAGTACATATTGCGCAGTGCTGGAGATGACGCCGAGCGAGTTGCGCACATCGTGAACTACGGTGGCGGCGGCAATCGCCAGCGGGCGAATTTGTTCCGCCTTTTCCAGGTCTTTGTGCAAGTGGTCTAAAGTTTCGGAATGTTCCTGCAATGCAGCGCGGAGATACTGGTTTTGGGTTTTTAGTTCTAGAATGATTTGTTGCGCGTTTTTTTCTTGTTCCATAACTTATAAAGTTTCCATTTTATTGGCAATGACCCGACACTTAATATAACAGTAATACGGATATCCGTC
>JAHFBY010000074.1:531-7301 GCA_023249835.1 Elusimicrobiota bacterium
GTTCCGGATTTAAATGCCGTTATTTTTGATATTGACGGGACAATGGTGGACAACATTGTTTATCACGAAAAAGCCTGGCTTATTTTTTGCAAAAAGTATAACGTAAAAATGACAGGGCAACAATTTAAAACGAGATTTTTCGGCAAAAATAACCACACGATCCTTCAAGGTCTTTTTCGCGCTTCCTTAACCAAACAAAAGGCCGAACTATATGCGGAAGAAAAAGAAAGCCTTTACCGCCAAATTTATGCCCCGCACATTCGTCCGTTGCCGGGTTTAAACCAACTGATAAAAAGAGTTAAACAAAAAGGCATAAAAACTGCGATAGCCTCAGGGGCGCCCCAAAAGAACCGTGAGTTTGTTTTTAAACATTTAAATTTAGCCGGCGAGTTTGATTTGGTAGTGGGCGATGAAGATGTGGAAAACGGTAAACCACACCCAGAAATTTATCTGCAGGTCGCTAACCGACTAAAGGTTAAACCTGACCAATGTTTGGTTTTCGAAGATACGCCGGCAGGCGTAGAGTCGGCTAAAAGCGCGGGTATGCAGGTGGTGGGCATATTAACCGGCTATTCTAAGAAAGCGTTACGGTTAGCCGATTGCACGATAAATAACTATAACGAACTATGATCGCTATTTTAGTTAAAGTTAAGTTAAAACCGGGCAAATCCGAAGAATTCATTCCCTATATTTTAGCGGACGCGCGCGACTCTTTACGATATGAGCCGGGCTGCAAAGTGTTTCAGGTTTTACAAAATCAAGAAAATCCGGACTCTTTTGTGTTCTACGAAGTATATACCGACGACTCCGCCTTAGATTATCACCGTAAACAACCGCACTATTTAAAATTTGAAAAAGAAGCTAAACACCTGATCGAAAATTTAACCATTTCCACTTATAACCCCTATCTTAGTTGTCCGAATTAAACCCAGATTTTGCGTGAGCCGACAATAAAGCGTAGCCATCGATGAAAAATCTTTGGACTCACGTCTATTGTAAAATACGGGTAACTACTCAGGTCTCGTGCTTTAGCACGAGACCTGAGTAGTTACAAATCCGGGTTAAAATCAATGAGATTTTGGATAAGAATTCTTATATAATTTCTAATGGTGAAACAAAAATATATGAAGATGATTCGCGGCATTAAAAATAACACCGCCAAGGTGTGGAGCGTTTATGTTTTACGTTGCGGGGACAATACGTTCTATACCGGAATTGCTAAGGACGTGGTCCAACGCGTTCGGTTGCACAACAAGGGCTGCGGGGCGGTGTATACAAAAACGCATTTGCCGGTGCGGTTGCTCTATAGCGAGGGTCCATTGAACAGGTCGGAAGCGTTAATTCGCGAAGCGCAAATAAAACGTTTGTCGCGACCCCAAAAAGAAATATTAGTTGCATCTGACCGTGCGGAGGTCCTGCCGACTCGCCATGCGTAATTTAGATCATGGACAAATAACAACCGCCGAGGCGGTTTCTTTGCTGGAGCGGGTTATGCGCGACCGCGACAAAGCAGCGTTTTCATCCTTTTATGACGGTTATTGCTCTTTAGTTTATACTTTGGCAATTCGAATATTGCGTCAAGAAGATTTAGCGCAAGAGGCGACGCAGCGGGTTTTTCTTTATTTGTGGGAACATCCGGAACTTTACGATCAAGTTCGCGGCGAGTTTGGACCGTGGTTAATGCTGGTGGCGCGCAGCCGCGCGATAGATTTGTTGCGGCGCAGAGTAATGGCGGCAAAATGGGAAGATCTTCCACTTGGAGAGGATCCGTCTCCGGAACTCTTGTTGGTCGAGTCCGATAAAATGTCATCGGAAAAGCTGAACGTTAAAGAGGATTATGTAGCGGTACAGAACGCTTTGGCCTCCTTATCAGAAGGGCAGCGTCGAGTTATTGAAGTTGCATATTTTGAAGGTTTAACCCAATCGGAAATTGCAGAAAAACTGCAAGAACCGCTGGGCACGGTTAAGATGTCAATGCGTTTAGGCATGCGGAAATTGGCCGATATTTTGGGCGCGGAGATAGATAATGAACCATGAACCTATTGAAGAGCTTTTGGCCGCGTACTCGCTGGGCGTGTTGGATGAGCGCGAACAAAAGAGTTTAGAGGAACATATGCAGTCTGGTTGCGACGACTGCCGTTTGCAGTTGGTGCGAATGCGCACAGCTTCTTCGCTATTGGCGTACTCTCTGCCGCTTAAGGCGCCCGCAGCTACGCTGAAGAAAAAAGTATTTGCCGAACTAGAAGGTCAAAAACAAAAACCTCAAATTGGGATGAATCGGCGTGGAAACCGTTTTGCCCCGCATTTTAGGGCACGTTTTATGATCGCTGGACTCGTATTTGCTTTAGTTTTGTTTGGACTTTATCAGATGTGGGTTCACTTGAACGGTCGTGACGCGATTGTTATTTCTTCGCAGTTCGGCGCAGTTTTAATCAACGGCGCGCCGTCCAAGGCAAACGCTGCGCTCCATATTGGAGATACCTTGACTACCGGACCAGCCGCGCAAGTCGAAATTCATTTTGGCGAACAAGGGCTGGCTAGGCTAGGTGAAAATGCTGAACTAAAATTGGTGCAAAACCGGAGGATATATGCCTTGGAGTTAAATCAGGGGTCTCTTTTGAGCGTTTTAAAGTCGGGAACTGATTACCGAGTCAAGTCGTTGTCAACCGTGGCTTCGGTGCGGGGCACGATATTTTTTATGCGTACTTATCCGGACCGACACTCCACTTATGTCTGTGCGTGCAAAGGAACCCTGTTTATGACCATCTCCGGAGTTGACCGTGAACTTGTTGCCAACAATCATAAAGCGCTGATAATTGAAGAATCAGAATTTGAAATTCATTTGGTAGACGCAGCGCTGTTCCATCATACGGACGCTCAGATCAAAGATTTAGAAAAAAGGTTTTATTAAGTCCGGGTAGCCTATTATAAAGGAGTTAAACAAAATGAAGAAAATATTTGTTTTTTTGATAGGGCAGTTCATGATTTTTCCGGTTCAACTTGGAGCGGCGCAAACCGCGCCGGCCAAGAGCGTCAGTGAGAAAGCGGTGTTTGCCGGCGGCTGTTTTTGGTGTATGCAGCCCCCGTTTGATCGGACAAAAGGAGTGCTGTCCACCTCTGTTGGATATACTGGAGGCGCCAAAGAAAATCCTGCGTACGAAGAAGTTTCAAGCGGAAGCACGGGCCATGCCGAGTCCATTGAGGTGACTTATGATCCGGCGGTTGTTAGCTATGAATTCCTTTTAACCCTATTTTGGAGAAATATCGATCCTACGGTTTTAAACCGTCAGTTTTGTGATACCGGCGCTCAATATCGGTCTGCAATTTTTTATCTAAACGACAGTCAAAAAAAATCAGCTTTTGCGAGCAAAGCAGAAATTGAGAAATCGGGAAAGTTTAAAGCAATATACACGGAAGTTGTTCCAGCGACGCGGTTTTATCCCGCGGAAGAATACCACCAAAAGTATTATTTAAAAAACCCCGTAAGGTATAAGTTTTATCGCTATAACTGCGGACGAGACGAAACCTTAAAGAAAATATGGGGTAGCGCGCCGGACCACTGAACAGGGAGAAAAAATGAGTGCGCCGAGAAAAAAATATTGGGTATGTATGGTTTTAGGGATTGCCGCTGCATTGTGGATGGGGGGCAGTGGTATGGGCAAAGAACCAGTAAAAAAAATAAAAGTTTATATCGTGAACAAGGGAGGGTACGCCGTGACCGATAAAGTAACAAAAAGCGCAAAAGAATGGAAAAGTCAGTTAACTTCTGAACAGTTCCATGTGGCCAGGGAAAAAGGCACTGAACGGGCGTTTACCGGGGAATATTGGAATAATCATGAGAAAGGTATTTACCAATGCGTATGTTGCGGCAACGATCTGTACAGTTCTGAGTGCAAGTTTGAGTCTGGCACCGGCTGGCCAAGTTTTTGGCAGCCGGTGGCAGGAGAAAATGTGCGAGAACAAGACGACTCATCTTTTTTCGTACATCGCACCGAAGTCGTTTGCGCGCGCTGTGACGCTCACCTGGGACACGTTTTTAACGATGGTCCCAAACCTACGGGTTTGCGCTATTGCATGAACTCAGCATCCCTGAAGTTTGTTAAAACGAGTAATGGAAAATAAAGTTTTAAAGGCATTTAAAAAACCGAGCGTTTTGCCCGGATTTGGTATTACCTTAGGGTTCACCCTGTTTTATTTGTGTTTGATAGTGCTTATCCCTATAGCGGCTGTGTTCATGCGCACTCTTCACTTAACCGCAGAAGAGTTTTGGCGGATCGTTACCGAACCGCGCGTGCTCGCCTCTTATCGGCTGACATTTTTTTGCGCGTTAGTTGCAGCCGGAATCAATTTGGTGTTTGGTTTATTAGTGGCGTGGGTGCTGGAGCGATACACCTTTCCCGGCCGGCGTTTGGCCGACGCTATGGTCGACCTGCCCTTTGCCTTGCCAACTGCAGTGGCCGGAATTGCGTTAACTGACCTCTATAGCCCGCAAGGTTGGATTGGAAGTCTGGCCGGTTGGTTTGGATTGAAAATTGCTTTTACGCCGCTCGGAATTTTAGTTGCGCTTACTTTTATCGGGCTGCCGTTTGTAGTGCGAACGGTGCAGCCAATTTTACACGATATGGATCGGGCTTCCGAAGAGGCAGCCGTTAGTTTGGGCGCTAGTCCCTGGCAAACGTTCGGTCAAGTGATCTTGCCGGAAATCCGGCCAGCGCTGCTTACGGGATTTGCCTTGGCTTTTGCCCGGGCGTTGGGAGAATATGGGTCCGTGATTTTTATTGCGGGGAATATGCCGATGCGCACGGAAATCACAACCCTCCTCATTGTCACAAAATTAGAGCAGTATGACTATGCCGGCGCAACCGCCATTGCAGCGGTGATGTTGGTGTCTTCCTTTAGTTTAATTTTAACGATCAATTTTTTGCAGTGGTGGTCGCGCTCACGGACGGCAAGGGCTTAAGATGAAAACACCCAGTTTTGCTGATCGCGTCGGACTCAAACCCGAATCTCAAGGGTGGGTTAAGCAGGGGTTGATCTTTTTAGCGGCAGGGTTTTTAATTTTATTTTTGTTTTTTCCGCTTTTATCCATCTTTACGAACGCTCTGGAAAAGGGATTAAAGGTTTACTGGCGTTCCTTGCTTGACCCTGACGCATTATCTGCAATCAAGCTCACGGTGTTCACCGCTTTAATTTCAGTGGTTATGAATATTTTTTTTGGGTTGGCAGCGGCATGGTCCATCGGCAAGTTTGACTTTTTTGGAAAGAATATACTGGTTACATTGATCGATCTTCCTTTTGCCGTTTCGCCGGTAGTTTCCGGTCTTATTTATGTGCTCTTATTTGGTTTACAGGGAATTTTAGGTCCGTGGCTGGACAGTTACAACCTGCATGTGGTCTTTGCCGTACCGGGAATTGTTTTGGCTACACTTTTTGTCACCTTTCCTTTTGTGGCGCGCGAACTGATTGCCTTAATGGAGGCGCAAGGTTCTGAAGAGGAAGAAGCGGCAATTGTTTTGGGCGCAAACGGGCTGCAAACTTTTTTTAGTGTGACTCTGCCAAACATAAAGTGGGGACTTCTCTACGGGGTGATTTTGTGTAACGCCCGGGCAATGGGCGAGTTTGGCGCTGTGTCGGTAGTGTCCGGGCATATCCGCGGATGGACCAATACCCTCCCACTGCATGTAGAAATCCTTTATAATGAGTACAATCAGGTGGCGGCATTTGCAGTTGCCTCGGTTTTGGCATTGTTAGCTTTGGTGACGCTTGCAGTAAAAACAATAGTAGAGCGTAAGAGCGCTCAGAGTTTGGAACAAGCTGGAAAAATTTAGTTAGGAGATTTATGAGCATAGAGGTTAGGGACTTAACTAAACGATTTAATCAGTTCATTGCTGTAAACAAGGTGAACTTTGTGGTGGAAACCGGTTCCCTAGTGGCGATCTTAGGGCCTAGCGGGTCGGGTAAAAGCACGCTTTTACGCATGATTGCGGGACTCGAAAAATCAGATGATGGGGAAATCCTTTTAACCGGACGAGAAGCAACTTTTCTGCACGCGCGCGACCGCAACGTTGGTTTTGTTTTTCAGCACTATGCGCTATTTAAACATATGACCGTGGAACAAAATATTGCTTTTGGCTTAAAAGTGAGGGGCGTAGCTAAACAGGAAATTAAAACGCGGGTTGCGGAATTGATCCACTTGGTGCAGTTAGACGGGTTAGGACGGCGTTACCCTTCACAACTTTCCGGCGGTCAAAGACAGAGGGTAGCGTTGGCCCGGGCGTTGGCGCCTAACCCGGCGGTGCTGCTTTTGGACGAACCTTTTGGAGCCTTAGATGCGAAGGTTCGCGAAGAATTAAGGGAATGGATTTGTAGGTTGCATGAAGAGGCGCAAGTGACCACCCTCTTTGTCACCCATGACCAGCACGAAGCTTTGGAAGTGGCTGACCGCATTATCGTTATGAATCAGGGAAAGATTGAGCAACAGGGCGGTCCGATTGATATCTTTGACCACCCTTCCACCCATTTTGTCGCCCAGTTTGTAGGCGAAACCAACTATATTGAGACCGAGGTTTCTGAACCTGAACTTGCTTGTTGGGGACCTTTCAAGTTTACTGTGTCCGGATTTAGAATTCGTCAAAAAGTGCGCATCTATTTTCGTCCCAACGACGTTTACGTAAGCTCAATGCCGGAAACTTTACAAGTAACCGCAACGATCTTGCGCACGCGTTTTCGGGGCCCGTTGATTGAACTTACTTTAGATATTAAGGAGAATA
>JAHFBY010000075.1 GCA_023249835.1 Elusimicrobiota bacterium
AACTGGAAAAAAGCATTCGGGGCAATCTCGCATTGATGGAAGATCAAACAGCTCCCCGCCAAACAGCTCTAAACGAAGAAGAGACAAAAAAAATCGACTCGATAGATGATAACGATAACGTTGAACTTGAACCGTTAGAATCCGATAGGGGATGGCATCCTTTGGCCAGACTGGTAGATTTTGATGGTAAAGCATTATTTACTTTATTGGATACAGAGTCATTAAGCCCGGTTGCGCAAAAGGTAGCGGTCAACGCCTCTGCCGGCAGAATTGGTTTCTTGGCATTGACCGAGGGGCTCAAACGAACCCATTTGAACATTGTTGCTGCCAACGGCGCCACGCTACTCGAACTATTAAATAAATCTCCGGACCCCGTGCACACGCGTTCAGGACTGCCCCGAACCATTATTCCAGGCAAAGTGTTCATCAGCTATGAAGGGTCTCAAACCATCCTGCCGGAAGATGCTTCCGCCATCCTCAATGATCCTACGGGCACTCGAAACTACCCGATCGAAGAAATGGAATTGGCTATTACTATGCTGCAAAGCCATCAAGTCTGGGCGGTCAACCTAACCGATAATGAAGGAAAAATTATTGGCCGCATTGAATACGCCGTCATTGAAACGCCCCACAAACAATCCGAAATATTGTTCTTCAGCGGTCAATATTTTAGAAACAATACTGAACGCTTGCCCTGGAACTTGCTCGGAATCGACACAGCCATTGAAGCCACAGGAGATCCCGAATTGGCAAGAAAACAGATCTCTGCCGGAGCCAAAAGCGTGATCATCACTGCTCCGGCTAAAACGCCCACCATACGAGACCTGGTCTTAGGCGTTAACCAGGTCGATTATAATGGCGAACCTATCAAATCCGTTGCCTCCTGCACTTCCAACGGCATGATCCCGGTGATCAGCGTTCTCCAAGATTTGGGCGATATCAGCTATCATATGGTGAGCGTACATGCGGTCACCAACGCCCAACCTATTGGCGATCAAGGCACTGGCAAAAAGCGCGATGCCCTGCAAGAGGTTCTGGAAACCTCTGGATTTACCGATGTAGCGAACAGCGCGCTAAACCGAACTCGCATCGCCAGCCCGCAAAACAGAGGAACCTCCAATGGAGACGGCAGCTCTATCCGCGTGCCCGTAAATACGGGTTCCTTTGGAGACCTTACGGTAGTAGTCAATCGAGCCGTTACTTTAAAAGAAGTGACGGACCTCTTTTATGCGCATCAAGCAAGCGATATGCGCGGTATCCTTAAAATGGTGACTTACCTGAACACCGCGGCCATAACCGGAATGCGCGAAAGCAGCCTTGTAATCGAACCCTTGATTCAAGTGCAAACCATTTACAATGATGAACTCAATATTGACCAAACGTTCATCAACGTTGTGGTGGGCTATGACAACGAGTTTGGCTACACTCAACGCGTCTTAGACGCAGTTTCATACACTGCTGCCAAAGACGTTCAACTCAAAAAACAAATGAAAGAATCCACTCGCAAAGAAGTTGATTCCACCTACAGCTTACTCCGAATTTTCCCCGCGTTTAATGCGCTTCCTATTGTGCACCGCACTTTGGGTCCGGTAGCGGATGTAGCCTTGATCTCCATCCCGTTTTTAACAGTTTTGGGATTGATCTTGCAGTTTGCTTTGCCGGGACTCAATTCTTTTGGCTTTAATTTAAATTCTTTTTCCACGCTCGCTGCGTTCCTAGCCATTGAATTGATTTCCGGCTGGATACTGTTCAGCGTTATTTTAAGACAGCTGCACGTTTTTGCCAAAATTAACGTGCAAGATGCGAACGCATTTACTAGAATGCATGTCGCGGGTTTTGCCGCTTCTGTGCTGGCTGGTTTGCTCGTATTTTTACTGGGGGAAGGCAGCATCGCAATTCTGGGGTCCCAGGTGCCTTTGGCCATTTTTACTGCCACCTTCGCCTACATCGGTGGCAACCTCCTCTGGCATTATGGAGAAAGCAACATTAAAACCATGCCCAATTTTTTGCAAAAGCTATTACATCGCAATCCTAAAGCCAAGGAAGCAACTACAAATAAATCCCCAGTTGACCGGGGTTTGACTGTGCTCAAAGAAACCTCTACGCAAACCACAAGTTCTTTTAAGCGCGCGCAGCAAAGTTTGCGCGCTTTGCGTTTGACCACAGATCCCAATGAAACAATTTCTATTTTGCGCGAAGTTGAAGTGGAGTTGCAAAAAAACGCAAGGGCCATCCGCTATTCTCCTTCCCAATCTCTCCCTAAAGATGAATTGGAAGAAGAAATTCAAGCTTTAGGCGCTCTGTACGCCGCAGGTAAAAAAGAAGAAGCGCTTTCCGCCTTGAGCCAGTTGATCGGCGCTCGCGTGGAACTCCTATTGCCGCGAGTAGAAGGGAACGCGCTTGATATTGCTTCCGCGGAACTTAAAATAACCGCTTACTCAAAAGACGAAGCAGCCTATGCGCAAAACTTGACCGATTACATTTTCATGTTTAAAACCAGTCAAAACTTCGGACAAGCCGTTGGCGCAGCGTTTAAGCGCGGTTTCTCAATTTTTACTGCAGCTCAACTTACGGCGAACAAAAGCGAGGTCAATATCCAAACCTTAAACACCGCCACGCTAGTAATTGACTTGAGCCCCCTGTTTGACCGGCAATCTAATGAGCTCATGCGCGAAACCACCCTCAACGCCGCGCGTATGGCTTTAAACCTTGCCGCCGCAGATCAAACCCAAACGCAGCGCGTGGCTTTCCTCGCCAACAACGCTGACCAATCCGCCATGCAGCAACTCCTGATCAGCCAAGGCTTGGGAGCGCTGTTAACCGCGGCGCAAAACCTGAACCGCCTGGGGTTTGTGGCCGGCCCCATTGAAATTCACACCCGCTGGCTCTATCAAGAACTACAGAACATGGACCCGGCCTGGGTTAACGCCGGGTTGGCTTTGATCCGCGACCCCCAATCTTCCTATTGGGTGTTGGACCATACCCCGGAAATGAAAATATTGATTGCGACTCTAGCGTCTCTAAACACCATCCAAATCCAATATGTCAGCGCTTCCTTTGAAGAGGCGCGGCTCAATAAGATGAGGGTAGACGTTTCGCAATAAGATTCGTACCCCAAGCCCTTGATAAATTTTAATATTAGGACTATAATTTATTAGTAATATCCTAATATAGGAGGGACTGGCATTATGGGTAAACTTGTGGCAATATCGCCTATTGGCAAAAACGGGCAGACGGTGGTTCCCGCCTTAATCCGTAAAATGTTTAAAGTGGGTCCCGGGCATACCATGGTGGGCTTTTACGTGAACGGTTCCCATGTGGAGCTTGCCCCCGTATCCATTATGAAAGAAACGCTAGATTACACCGAAGCTGAACTGGACAAGATAGCGCAGTTGGCAAAAGAAAAAGGCGGTCGCAAATTTAAAACAGCCGAGTCCGCAAAAAAATTCTTGAATAACCTTTAAAATTGTGGAAGTTTACTTTGCCCCATCCTTTATAAGGGTTACAAAAAAACTTGACCCGCATATTAAGACCTGCATTAAACATACCATCAATGATATTATTAACTTTTATGAGTCAGGTGAAAAAACAAAAGGTCTGGGAATCAAGCATTTGAGAAATTCGCTTTGGGAAGCGCGATCAGACATTCAAATGAGAATTGTTTATAACTTATATGAAAATCAGTTAACATTTGTATTGACTGGATCTCATGATGAGGTAAAGAATTTATTAAAAAGGTAAGTTCAAGTAATCCCCACCCTAAAAGCACTCCAGGGACGTCATACTTAAATCCAATGCTATTTCACCACTTTCCAATGGCCGCCTTTGTCGAGGCTGATGCGGCGCAAGAAACCAGCCACGAAATTGGGCTACGCCGCCATTTATGATATGATGGTGGCACGCTATGCAAAAAAGAGCCATCCCTTATAAGCGGGTACTGTTCATTTGTACGCACAAACGTGAAAATGAACCTGCTTGCGCGAACGTTGAACGCGGCGAAAATTCCGGGCTCTTGCTCGCAGAAGAGCTAAAAAATGAGTTGAAAGCGCGCGGTTTAAACGGTAAACTGCGGGTGGTTAAATCCGGATGTCTCGACTTTTGCAGCGCCGGGCCCGCCCTCATGGTTGCAGACAACGCCGGGGACTATACCCTGTGCGCGGGCCTGGAAAAAAACAAACTCCCGGAAATTATCGAAGAGTACCTGCAAGTTTAATCCTGACCATTTCCAATGCTGCCCAGTTTATGGTTTCCACTATCGGTTTCAACCGCTTTTTCTGAATCGCTCTTCGACCTGTTTGGCAAAAAATGTTTTACCCGTCCAGTAAACGAATACGCCGTAGCATTTCTCATGCGTTTAACCGCAACCTTATTTTTTGTGTTCTTCCTTCCGTTTATCAATATCCCCCAACTGGACAAGGAATTCTATACCACTCTCTGCATTAGCGGATCGATCAATATCCTAGCCACGGTGCTCTATGTAAAAGCTATTCGCCAGTCCGACCTCTCCTTAGTCGCTCCGCTGCTCACTTTCACTCCACTTTTTTTGATTGTCACTTCTCCTCTAATCTTAGGAGAATATCCTTCCCGTTTAGGCATGGCGGGCATCTTTTTAATTGTGGGCGGTTCCTATTTGCTCAACGCGCATAAGCACAAAGAAGGGTTCTTAGCGCCATTCCGTTATTTATTAGGCGAGCGCGGTTCGCGCTACATGTTTATCGTTGCGTTCATCTGGTCGATCAGCGCCAACTATGACAAAATCGGCGTGCGCCACTCCTCTCCCATCCTTTGGAGCTTTGCGTTAGAAGCCTCGATCGCGCTTGGACTATTGATCGCCCTGCCGTTTACAAGGAGACCGGACCACGCGCCGGTCCAAACCGTTCTCCCCCAAGCCGCGTTATCGGGCCTCTGCGGCGGTATAGCCTTGGCGATCCAAATGGCGGCAATTCAGCTCACTTACGTCCCTTACGTGATCTCGATTAAGCGCACCAGCACCCTCTTCTCCGTGCTCTGGGGACACTTTATCTTCAAAGAAAAAGGCCTTAAAGAGCGGCTGCTCGGCACCAGCATTATGCTCCTGGGCGTAGCCTTGATCGCGCTCTCTTAAACTCGCCCCTTGAAAATATAGGGTTGTGGGGTTAGTCTTAAGGCGTGAATTCTTCTCCAAACTACCTCATTTTGGGCGCCGGGCAGCAAGGCGTGGCAGTGGCCATCGACGTCGCGCTCTTTGGCGAGCCGGCTAAAATAATTTTGGCGGATGGAATGCCGGGCGCAGCGGCCAGGGCCGCAACCCGAATTAGCCGAACTCTCTCACCAAAAATTAGGCGCAAAACAGCACTAGAAGCCGTCAACCTAAACGTGCAGGACCAAAAGCAGTTGACCACGCTATTCAAAAAGGCTCAGACTGTTTTAAGCGCTTTGCCCTATTACTTAAACCCGCAAATGGCAATGGCTGCGATCCGAGCAAAGATTCATTACTGCGACTTAGGCGGTTATTTTGACTCTACTAAAAAGATTTTATTGCTGGATAAAGAAGCACGTAAAGCCGGGGTCACGCTGATCCCCGATTGCGGCGTTTCCCCGGGCATGTGTAACAGTTTGGCTCTCTGCGGCATGGAAAAACTGGACATAACCCAAACCGTGAAAATTTATTGCGGCGGGTTGCCGCAGCGTCCCCAGCCGCCCTTAAACTACCGGATCGTTTTTAATCTGGAAGGCGTTTTAGGCAACTATTTTGGCAGTTCCTATATTTTAAAAAACGGGCGCATCGTTTTAGCCCAATCGCTAACCCAAAGAGAAACCGTTAACTTAGGCGCGCCCTTAGGGCGGCTCGAAGCGGCCATTACTGGGGGAGCCACCTCCACTTGCCCCTGGAGCCACAAGGGCCGCGTGCAAAACTACATTTATAAAACCCTTCGCTACCCGGGCCACTATGAAAAAATAGATCTACTCAAAAGTTTAGGAGTGCTCGAGACCGAGCCCGTTAAAGTACAGGGCCAGATGGTGAGTCCGCGCAAACTTTTTGTGGAAGTGGCCGGTCCCAAATTAAAGTTGGGCACTGGCCGCGACTTATTGGCCTTGGTGGTAGAGGTGACGGGCAAAAAAAATAAAAAAAATATTACAATCCGCTATCAAGTGTTGGACTATTTTGATCCCAAGACCAAACTCACCGCTATGCAGCGGACCACAGGTTTTTCCAGCGCCATATTTTTGGAAGCTTTGGCGCAGGGAAAGATTATTCCCAAAGGCGTGGTCCCCGTGGAAAAAGCTATGCCCGGCTCTATTTTTTTACGCGAGATTAGGCGGCGCGGCATTGAGGTTAAAGAAAGCGTGCGTTCCCCCAAATTATGAAACCTACCCGCTTAGCAGGCCCATACAACTATATTAATGGAAAATGGCAGGCACAGCTCCAAGGCGGTGCCTCTACCCAAAACCGCAATCCGGCCACAAACGAACTTTTGGGACACTACCCTGAATCCGGAAGCAAGGACTTGGACTTGGCCGTGCAAGCGGCGCAAAAAGCCTTTACCTCTTGGCGGCGGGTTCCGGCCGTTAAACGGGGTTTAATCCTACTTAAATGTATGCAACTTTTAGAGTCGCGCAAAGAAGATCTAGCGCGAGCCATGACTCAAGAGATGGGCAAAGTTTTGACAGAAACAAGGGGCGATGTGCAAGAGGCGATCGACACTGCGCTCTATTATGCCGGAGAAGGGCGGCGATGGTTAGGGCAAACCACGCCGTGCGAGTTTGAAGACAAGTTCGCCCTAACCACCCGCATGAGCGTGGGAGTGTGCGGGCTAATCACTCCTTGGAACTTCCCCCTGGCGATCCCTTCCTGGAAAATATTCCCGGCCCTTTTATGCGGCAACACGATTGTTTTTAAGCCCGCTGCCTGTACTCCCGGAACCGCCACCCAATTCGTGCGCATATTAGAAGAATCCGGCGTGCCTCCGGGCGTGATAAACCTCATCCACGGCAGCGGCCCAACTTTGGGACGCATGATGGTACAGCACCCAGGTATCCGCCTGATCTCCTTTACCGGCTCTTCTCAAACCGGATCAGAAGTGGGGTCCCACTGCGGACGGCTACACAAAAAATGTAGTTTGGAATTGGGCGGAAAAAACGCGCAAATCGTGATGGACGACGCCAATTTGGAATTGGCCTTAGAGGGCGCGCTTTGGGGCGCTTTTGGCACTACAGGCCAGCGCTGCACTGCCACTAGCCGCATTATTGTGCACGAACAGATTTATAAAGAATTCGTTGACGGATTAGTGAGCCGAGTGAAATCCCTGAAAG
>JAHFBY010000437.1 GCA_023249835.1 Elusimicrobiota bacterium
TGGCGGCAAGCACGGTATTGGCCGGGTAGATATGGTAGAAAACCGTTTGGTGGGAATGAAGTCGCGCGGAGTTTATGAGTGTCCGGGAGCGACCTTGCTCTATGCGGCGCACCGTGAACTGGAAGCCTTGACTTTGGACCGCGAAACCGCGCATTTTAAAGATTCTTTGTCGCCTAAACTAGGCGAGATGATTTATAACGGGTTGTGGTTTACCACCTTGCGCCAGTCCCTTTCCGCGTTCGTTGATTCCACCCAAAAATATGTTACGGGTTCAATAACCCTCGAACTATTTAAGGGAAACATTAAAGTTCTTGGCCGTAAATCGAGAAATTCGCTCTATTGGGAAAAGCTCGCCACTTTCGGCGATTCCGGCGAGCAGCTTTACAGCCACAAAGATTCCGAAGGGTTTATAAAGCTTTTCGGCTTGCCGCACACCGTTGAATCCTATTTGCGGAGCCAAAACTAGTTCATGATCCCGCAAGAGTATATCGCTTCTTTTGCGTTTGACCAGAGGCTGGCGCCCTATGACATCTTGGGTTCTATCGCGCATGTGAAAATGCTGGCGCGCTGCCGAATCTTGCGCCGTTTGGACGCCAAAAAAATCATTCATGGACTACAGTCCATCCAAAAAGACCTTGACCAGGGATGGAAGATTCCTTGGGCCGAAGATATTCACTTTGCGATTGAAAACGAACTTGTGAAACGGATCGGCGAAACCGGCAAAAAAATGCACACTGCCCGCAGCCGTAACGATCAAGTGGTCTTAGACGTGAAATTGTATTTGAAAGATCAGTCGCGACTGATCAATGGCGCGATTGCCGGCTTGCAAAAAAGTTTGCTGGACAGGGCCGTTGAGCATAAAAACACCTTGATGCCGGGTATGACTCACCTCCAGCACGGACAGCCTATTTTTTTTGCGCACCATCTCCTGGCGTACGCTTGGATGTTTGAGCGCGACCGCGAACGGTTTAAAGACGCGGCCAGGCGATGTGATTCCAACCCGTTGGGCGCTTGCGCTCTGGCTGGAACCGCCTTGCCGATTGATCGCGCGTATACCGCAAAACTTCTTGGTTTTGACCGAGTTACAGAAAACGCCATGGATACGGTTTCTGACCGCGACTTCATGTGCGAGTTTAATTTCAATTGCGCTTTGAGCATGATCCACTTATCGCGTTTAGCCGAAGATTTGGTGATTTGGTCCAGCCAGGAATTTCAGTTTGTGCGTTTGGCGGAGGAACATACTTCAGGATCTTCGATCATGCCGCAAAAACGAAATCCTGACACCGCTGAACTATTGCGCGGGAAAACTGGACGCGCGATTGGCAATTTGGTCCAAATGCTTACCCTGCTCAAAAATTTACCGCTTTCTTATAACCGAGATTTGCAAGAAGACAAAGTTTCTTTGTTCGATTCTGTAGACGTGACGCTGATTTCTTTGCAATTGGCAGCCGATATCATTAACAAAATTGCCGTTAATAAAGCGAAGATGGCCGAGTCCTGCCAAAGCGGATTTTTGACCGCTACTGAGCTCGCGGACTATTTGGCGGGCAAAGGGGTTCCGTTTCGCAAAGCGCATTCCATTATTTCCAAAATGGTCGATGACGTCACTCGAAATTCTGGAACAGGGGGTTCTTTGGGGAGCTTGTCGCTAACCGAATTAAAAACCTATTCTCCGCTTTTTACCGAAGAGGCTAAAGCGCGCTTATCTTCAGTGCAAGCGGCTCTTTCTAAAAACTCGCCCGGGGGCACTGGGAAAAATGCGATTGCCAGGCAGATCCAAGCGTTAAAAAACGCCCTAAAAAAATAATTTTAGTGAAAAAAAACAAGCGGTCAAAAGTCCGGAAAGCTGTTTTTTTTGACGCTGGCGGCACTCTTTTTCGGGTGTACCCTTCGGTTGGCTATCACTATTCCCAGGCCGCCGGCCGGTATGGGTTAAAAATTTCTGCGCCGGACGCGGAAGAGTCCTTTCGTCGTGAGTTTCATAAAATGGCGCAAGACGGCAGCCGCAGTGCACACAGTTCCCAGCGCAATGAAAAGCGTTGGTGGCGGGAAATTGTGCAAAAAGTTTTTATTGTCTTTGGTAAAATCCAACGGTTTGACGCTTTTTTTGAGGAGTTATACGCGCTCTTTGCCGAACCGGAAGTCTGGCGGCTTTATCCGGACGTTTTACCGGTCTTGCGCAAGCTGCGCGACTCGCAAGTGCGTATGGGGATAGTTTCCAATTGGGACTTAAGGTTACTAACGCTCACGCGCAAAATGGGAGTGGACCCCTACATGGATTTTGTGCTGGCATCAGCCTTGGTAGGCTCGGCTAAGCCTGACCCCGCTATTT
>JAHFBY010000076.1:0-2183 GCA_023249835.1 Elusimicrobiota bacterium
TGAATAAATCGGCGGTAAGAGTCCCATACGAAACGAACGTTGCCGGTTAATTCAACTAAACCTTGGACCACAGCGTCGTTGGTTCCCAGGTTTAAGATCGTGTCCATCATTCCCGGCATAGAGAACTTGGCGCCGCTGCGCACCGAGACCAAAAGCGGATTTTTTGGGTCGCCAAACTTTTTGCCGGAGGTCTTCTGTAGTTTTTCCATGGCAACTTTGAACTGTCCGGTCAATTCAATGGGCACTTTCTTACCGTGGCCATAATAGTAGCGGCAAACGTCTGTTGTTACCGTGAACCCCGGGGGTACCGGAACCCCGGACTTAGACATTTCTGCTAGCCCTGCGCCTTTACCGCCGAGTAAATCCTTTAATTTTCCATTGCCTTCCGCTTTGCCGTTGCCAAATGAATATACGTATTTCGTTGCCATAATACTCTTCTATTCTCCTCTTTGTATGATATAAATAAAACCAGAGCGTTTACGCTCAAGTTCGTTTATTTTTTTAAATTTTTTGTCATTGCCCGTAGGGCAATGAGGTTATTATAGTATTTTAGTGTTCTTTTGTTTTTGATTCCGGCACAAACGTTTGATGAACGTTGCGCACAAAGAAGACTACCCTGCGGTTTCGCATTCGGTTTTCCGGCGTGTCGTTGGGCGCGACGGGTCGATGTTCTCCGTATCCCACAGCGCCTAACTTGTTCGGAAGGAATTGGGTTTGGTCAATCAAATAGCGCACCACAACCGTGGCCCTCTCGGTCGAGAGCTCCCAGTTGCTTTTAAAGTAGGCGCTGGATATGGGAACGTTGTCCGTATGCCCTTCTACGTTGACGTCGTGCCCTTTGCCCGCCAGTTCCTTTAGTTTTGGGGAAAGCATTTGCAGGATTTTAATCATCCTGGGAGTGAGTTCCGCTTTTCCGCTTTCAAAAAAAGGCAAATCTTCTCCTTCTTTTGACCCTTCCACCATAGTAATACTGAGTCCGTCTTTCGTCATTTCAACTTTACCTGCGATGTTCTCTTCTTTCATTATTTGTTCGACCGATTCTTTGGCCTTTTGCACGTCTTTGTTAAGCGCTGCTCCCAACGCGTAGAGGATGACGAAAAAAGCCACCATCTCCGTCATTAAGTCTGCATAGTTCATTAGCCAGGCTGGAGCCGCATGTCCAATGGCAGAAACTCTGGGACTGTTGGTTTCAACGAACCCTCTGGGCGCGCGCAGCGGCATTAGGCCCCCTTAATCTGCGCTCTTTTAGCCGGCTCCAAATAGGCCTTGAGGTTCGATTCAATGGCGGATGGAGCGGCTCCAGATTGAAGCAGCAGCACCCCCCGGATCACAATCTCTTTAATTAGGAGCTCTTCTTCTGAGCGGCGCTTTAGTTTGCCCGCCATGGGCAAAAATAGCAAATAACCTAAACCCAACCCAAAAAATGCGGACGCAAGCGCTGTGGCCATGCGCCTGGGCACGGCGGTTATATCGTCAATAGTTGCCAGCATGAGCAGCATGCCCATCACTGTGCCGATAATGCCTAAAGCCGGGGCGTAAGTGCCCAGGGCGTTAAAAATTTCTTGTCCGACGTTGTGCCGTTCCCGGATAAAACCAATTTCTGTTTCTAACATGCTGGCGATGAACTCTTTGTCCTGTCCATCCACCACCAACTGTAACCCGCGCCGCATGAAGTCGTCCCGGACATTGCGCACGTCGCCTTCGATGGAAAGGACCCCGCCTTGGCGCGCCTTTTTGGTCAACTCCACAAAAGTAAACACCAACTGGGAGCTATCCTCTCCAGTGGTCAGCAAAATCTTTTTTAATACTCTGCGCAGACCCCAAATTTGAGCCCAAGGGTAATTGATCATCAACGCGCATAAAGTGCCGCCAAATACGACTAAAAAAGCTTCAGGGTTGATGAAGTATACAAAATTGCTCGATCCTCCCGGAGACAATAAAATAGAGAGGACAATCGCTCCAACCGCGCAAATTATGCCTAATATTGTAGCAAAATCCATACCTTATATGTTCTCTTTGCGGTAATTTTTTATTAACGCGGTAGCGGGATTGTTCCCTGACCCGGCAATGGCTTTACGATAGGACAGGATCTTCTCAATCACATCGTCCACGCTGTTTTTAACAATCAATTTACCGCCTGTTGCCAGTGTGATGGTTGTGTCCGGGTTGGCTTCGAGCCATTC
>JAHFBY010000076.1:2193-7261 GCA_023249835.1 Elusimicrobiota bacterium
GAAAAAGAAGTGCTTTTCGCTTTCTTCAGAGGTTGGGCGGTAGTAGTGGTCAACGTTACAAAAGTCCACCGGTTCGGTCCCGCTTTTAAAAGCTTGAAGCGCGACTTTCGGACAGCTCGGCAGGGCCAAGAGCCCGGACTTTATGTCAATTTTGGTAAAAGTAATGCCTTCCGGCACATTGAAATCGCTGGGTGGAATGTCTTTGAGAGCTTCGCGCATATATAGGCCCCACCAAGGCGCTACCACGCCTCCGGAAGATAGTCGTTTGCCCAGGGATGAAAAATCGTCATAACCCATCCAGGCTACCGTTGCTAGGTCCGGCGTAAATCCTGCAAACCACAAATCCCTTTGATCTTGACTAGTGCCTGTTTTTCCGGCTGCTGGCCGGCCGATGGAACGCGCTGCTCGGCCTGTCCCCTCTTTAACCACGATTTGCAGGAGGTTTGAAATCAGATAGTTCAACGTTGGGGGAAGCACTTCGCTGTCTTGCGGATGGTGCTCTTCTAAAATGCGGCCGTCAAAATCCACAATTTTTTCAATGGCGTAGGGCTCTGTTTTTATACCGTCGGCGGCAATACAAGAGTAAGCGCTCGCTAACTCTAGGGGAGTTAAAACCGAGGTCCCCAAAGCTAAGGATAAGACCGGGGCTAATGGACTGGTAACCCCCATTTTTTTTGCTAACTCCACAACTGTGCGCGGATTAACCAAATCGATTAGGCGGATCGCAATAATGTTGCGCGAGTAAGCCAAACCTTGCCGGAGCGTAATCGGCCCCATGAACGTGTTGTCATAATTTTTTGGTTGCCAGACCGTGTCCTCTGGAAACATGCGAGTGCTTTGCAAAACGCGGTAGGCGTCGTCCCAGTTGTGGATCGGATACTGGACGCTGGACACCTTTAAA
Source organism: Elusimicrobiota bacterium (assembly GCA_023249835.1). Classification (GTDB taxonomy): domain Bacteria; phylum Elusimicrobiota; class Elusimicrobia; order 2-02-FULL-39-32; family 2-02-FULL-39-32; genus JAHFBY01. The sequence continues at coordinate 3,095 of JAHFBY010000076.1, forward strand.
GTGTACACGTCAGTCGCATTTTCAACCAATCGCCAGTCGTGTCCGTCATTGTGAAAAATGATCGGCTCATCATTAAGAATTGTAGCCGGCGTGTATCCGTATTCCATGGCCCGAATCCAGACAAACGGTTTAAACGCCGAACCCGGCTGTCGTTTTGCCTGGGTGGCGCGATTAAATTGGGAGTCGTTAAAATTGCGTCCGCCAATCATGGCGCGGATCCCTCCGCTGCGCGGTTCAATTGAAACCAGCGCCCCTTGGATTTTCACTAAGGAAGTGGACGTGACTAACTTGAATTCCGGGCTAACTGTTTCAGCCGAGCGCATCCCTTTAACTTTTTCTTTTAGCCGCAGCGCTTCCGCGTCTTTACCGTAAGCGACGTCAAAGTCAGCGAGCGCTTTTGACATAATTTCTTCCGCGGCTTTCTGCATGTTTAAGTCTAAGGTGGTATAAATTTTCATCCCGCCCCGGTACAAGAGGTCAGTCCCATATTGCGTTTCTAGTTTCTGGCGTATATGTTCGACAAAGTAGGGCGCAACTTTTGCGGTGGAAGAAAACTCTTGAGCGGGGATCGGTTGGGCGTTGGCTTTTTCCTCATCTTCTTTGGAAATATATTTTAGCGCGCGCATGCGGAAAAGTACCGTAGCTCTGCGTTTCTTGGCATTTTCAGCGCTATAAAAGGGCGAGTAATAGTTGGGAAGCCTGGGCAGTCCGGCCAAAAGCGAACATTCGGAAAGCGTTAAATCTTGCACCCTTTTGCCAAAGTAGGTGCGGGCCGCGGCTTCCACGCCGTAAGCGCCTTTACCGAAATAGACCTGGTTTAAGTACATTTGCAAAATCTCTTCTTTACTGAAACGATGTTCAATTTGCAGGGAGAGCAGCATCTCTTTAAACTTTCTGGAAAAGGTTTTTTTGTGAGTTAAAAAAATTATCTTTGACAATTGTTGGGTGAGCGTGGACCCTCCCTGCACAGCGCGGCCGGCCAGGAAATTTTTTATTGCTGCGCGCGCCATTCCTTTGGGGGACATTCCCCAATGCTGGAAAAATTCATGGTCTTCGATGGCAATAATGCCGTTTTGCAAGTCTACGGGGATCTCTTTTAAGGAAATCCAAGCGCGCCTTTGCGTGAAAAACTCCGATATTTGGGCTCCTTTAATATCATAAAGAGTGGTGGTGAGTTGGGGGATATAGTCTTCTAGGGTGCTGGGCGAGGGCAGGCTGTCCAGCGATTTATGCAAAACGTGCGCTACCCCCGCGGTGGTAAGAAGAAAAAAGATAAAAAGAACGTAAGCTGTTCGTCGTCGCATTCTTGACATTATAGCGTCTAATCAGGGGGTTGTAAATATCGTTGGGCAGGAGGGTTTTTAAGCCTGGGAAGATAGGAGCTTTTGCTCGCGTAAAGATTTTAATATTGCTTCGGTCGCATGGAAAGGGAGGAGTCCAGCGCTAGGCGATATAGCATGTTATATTTTCGGGCAATAAAGAGTTACATTGTTGTTACAAAAAGTTTAAGACATGGAGTTCTTTATTTCATAGGATAAATTTTATACATATGCGCAAAACCGTTGGGGGACGGGGTCTTTTTTGTCTTTTATTAGCCGCGCTCGTCCTTTATTCGAGCGTGGCGCCCTCCTTTACGCAAAACAACTTTGGGCAGGAACGCCGGTCGGGTGACCGCGCTTTAGGAAATATGCGGCCCCTTCCCGCTTCCTTAGAACCACAGTTTATCTTCGATACTCAGTCCCTTCGTTTGCCCGCATCCTTGCCCAAAGAAATTCCCTGGAAAAAACTTATGGAATGGGGTCGCGTCCATAATTGGCGGATCCCAGAAAAAACTGAGCGGCAATCCCGCATTGTCTTGATAATTCAAGACGTGCACAGTAACGTTGCGGCGCAGAAAAATATCGCGCAAATGATCCAACTCCTCCAAGCTGGAGGTAAGCGCAAACTAATTATCGGCATAGAGGGCGCCTGTGGCGAATTCGATTTAAACTGGTATAAACAGTTTCCAGTCAGCGCGCGGCGCAAAAATCTGGTGGCTGCGCACCTTTTGGAAAAAGGCTGGATCACGGGCGCGGAATATTGCGGTCTTATCAGTCCGGGTTCCGGGCCCGCGCGGTTGGTGGGCATTGAAGAACCCGCGCTTTATCTCCGGCACCTTAACGCCTATAAAAAAGCGCTGGACTGTTTGCCGCAAGCGCGCAAAAATTTGTCAATTATGGGACAAGCGGCTAAGTCCTTAAAGGCAAAAAATCTAAACAAGGCGTTGCCGGCTCTCTGGGACAAGCACGCGCTTTATGCAGCCGGAAACTGTACGCTTGAAGAATATGCGCGAACGTTGGCTTTTAACCTCAACCCAAGCCAAAGGCCTGCCGGCCAATCTCAGATAGCGCTCTACTTGACCGCGGCGGAACTGGGGCGGTCTATCGATCAAAAACTGGCGATCAAAGATAGGCTTGAGTTTAAGCGCTATGCGAACAGCGTTGCGGCCGCCGGACGCATTAACGCCCAAGAGTTGTCCGCAGAGCTTAACGAATTGGAAACTGTAGCGTTCGCGCGCTGCGCGCAAACCCCGGCAGACAAAACGCTGCTTTCCATGTTACGGCAAATAGAGCTTTTAGAAAAACTCATCGAGTTTAAACTAACGCCGCAAGAATGGGCAGAATTGGAATTAATGCCCAAAGACACGGAAAGGAAGTTCTCCAACCATTTTGAGTTTAATCGCGCGGCTATCCTGCGGAACCCGGTTTTGGTCAAAAACCTGCTGCGCTCTAGTTCCGAAACTCTAAACCGCGCGGATCAGGAACTGGTTGTGTTAATCGCCGGCGGTTTCCACGCGCCGGGCATAGAGGAACACTTAAGCCAAATGAACGTTCCCTTTGTTACCCTCATCCCCAATTTGGGTGAGGTTCAGGGAAGCGGCGCACAATATCTTGAGGAATTTAAGTTTGAACAGTCGCCTTTGTCAAAACTTTTCCAAGGCGAACGCATTACCTTGGCCCCGCCCTCAAGTTTTAATCTCATGGCCGGTATCAAAACCGCTAAAACATCAATCGTGCCCAAACTCTACCCTGTGCTCTTGAGCGCAGGGGAAACGTCCAATGAACTTGAAATCAGCCGTTACGTGCGGGAACGTTCCCAAGACAGCAACGCTCCGTTAACCCGCATGGAATTTAGAAGTATTAAGCAAGCCGGAGTGGGCAAGAGTTTTGTTGCCGACTTGACCGATGTGCGCGGCCGCCGCTCCCAAGTGCAGGTCGGACTCAACAATACGGCGCCCGAGTCAACGAAAGAAGGGACTTATAACGCAAATATTGACGGCGAATGGATCAGCGTTTCTCCAGCGCAGAGCAGCCCGTTGGGCTTGATGGACTTTTGGCATAGGGTGGAGAGAATAGATTTGTCGGACGCGACCACCTTGATAAAAGCGGAACTTGCCGAGACCCTGGGCGTGACTTTGACCCTGTGCGTTGTTGTGTCCAGGATAACCTCAAATATGGCGATTAATATGAAGAGTTTGGTGCAAATCTGCCAAGCGATCATCCTTAAGGTTTATGATCAGCCGTACCTTCCCGCGCCTTGGGATATTCCCGAATTGAGGGAGGAGGAAAAAATATTCCTAGCGGAAATTTTTCCTCAGATAAAAAACCACAAATTCTTACTGGAGCATTTCAAGGTATTGGCGTTGCGCCATTGGGACCATCACACCCTACTTGGACGTTCAGTGACGGTTGTGGGAGAGATCATCCCGTTCTTGCACCTTGGGAACGATATGGATAAGCTGCGGCTAAAAAACCTATTCCAAATAATTTTGCGCGCCAATTATTTTTTGGGATTTGAGGTGTCGGCTTCGTACCATTCTTGGTGGAACGAAATTGTTCGGCAGGACGTTCCCGGGCAAACTACAGTGTCCCAGGCCCTTGCGAACCTGGACGCAAACGCAATGTTCCGGTTAATGGTGGAAGGCGATTGGCCTATGGCGGCTCCCGGAACCGTGAACAAGGCATTGATCCGCGCCATTGAACAAAACAATATTAAGGCAGCGCAACTTCTGGTCATTAAAGGAGCAACTGCAAATGATTTAGCCAACGGACTTTGCCGGGCGGCGGAAATTGGGAACTTTGTTATGATCCAGTTTGTGGCCGGAATAGGAGTTAAGGTAGATCAACT
>JAHFBY010000077.1 GCA_023249835.1 Elusimicrobiota bacterium
CAACCTCCGCAATGTCTTTGCCCAAAATGTAACGATTTATACAAGTGAATATTATAACGCCGGAACCACTTTTGAAGTGCAAAGCGAAACTCCCATTGTTATATCCAACAACCCTGCTTTGGAACAGATCAAGTTTTTGCCCGTAAAAATCGGGCCCACCGATCACCGCGATCAAGACCAATTCATAGGATTTACCGGGGACATTCCCCACACCGGAACGGTCAGCAGTATTGACGCTAATACCAGCTTTTATTGCACCATGACCAACTCTGATGGTGATGTGTACGCCACCATTTACACTGCATCCACGGATTTGCCCGTGACGAACGTCTCCGCCAACAATCAAGAACTCCTTTCTATTGCTAGTTCCGATTAATTGCTCCAAGTTCAAATAGTGTTATAATATTGACGTTGTTCTAGGTTAATCCTAGACATCCAAGGAGAAACTTAAATGAAAACCGTTCTTTTGTTGATCGCTTCCAATTTTTTTATGACCCTAGCCTGGTACGGGCATCTTAAATACAAAGCTTCCCCTCTTTGGATGGTGATTTTGATCAGTTGGATGATCGCTCTGCCGGAATATAGCCTGCAGGTCCCGGCTAACCGCATGGGCCACGGAGAGTTCACCGCTCCCCAGCTTAAAATTATTCAGGAAGTCATCTCTATTTCGATTTTCATCTTATTTTGCTTGTTCTACCTCAAAGAGCCGATCCGCTGGAACTATATCGTCTCCTTTGCTCTGATCGTAATAGCAGTCTTCTTCGCCCTATTGGGCGCACGCACATCAGGAGAAATATTCTCGCGATAACCTGCTCAGGAGGACAAATCTTGCACATGCGGATATTTTTTATGTTGGAGGCTTAGCAAAATGAGAAAGGTTTCTATAATAATGCCCGTTAAAAATGAGGAAAACTTTATTCTATCATCTATTAAACGACTCAGGGACAATGAGCCTTTACTGCCCGCTGAAATTATTGTTGTAGATGGCGGCAGTCAAGACCGCACGGTAGAGCTGGCCCAAAAATCTGCGGATCAAGTGATTCTTTCCTCTAAAGGCGGACGCAGTTTTCAAATGCATTTGGGAGCACAGCAAGCAAAGGAAGACGTCCTCATTTTCCTCCATGCCGATTCCAAACTTCCTCCGAATTGGCAAAACATTCTGATCCGGTTTTTTATTGAAAACCATCACCCTCCCGCGGCAGCTGCCTTTAGCCTTGCCTTTGATTCAGATCGTCTGTTTTTCCAAACTATTGCAGCAATGGCAAACTGGAGATCAAAATTTACAAAAATTCCACATGGGGACCAGGCATTGATTGTTTCAAAAGATAATTATTTTCGTTGCGGCGGGTTTCCTGATGTTCCGCTTATGGAAGAATATATTTTCGTGCCGCGGTTAAGAAGGCTCGGGAGAATCGATATTTATCCTGAAACCGTCACAACTTCGGCGAGAAAATATATTGCTAAAGGACCTTTAAAAAATGCCCTTAAAAACTCGCTTTTGATTTTCCTATTTTTTATGGGCGTCTCTCCAAAACAGCTGGCTAAGTGGTATTAAATTTTCTTGCGAGGAGAACTTCATGTTAGATGAAACAATAATACAGGTTCCACCGATGGACCAGCACAATCAGACATTAATTTCTAACGTCCACCCTGCCGGTTGGAGCAATCCAAAACCAGAGGGGCGGTATAATTTAGTCGTGATTGGCGCTGGAACAGCGGGGCTGATTACAGCCTCCGGCGCTGCGGGGTTGGGCGCGAAAGTGGCTCTCATTGAAAAGCATCTGATGGGAGGTGATTGCTTGAACGTGGGGTGCGTACCCTCCAAATGTTTGATCCGATCCTCCCGAGCGGCTGCGGACGTTAAAAATGCACAAGAGTTTGGCATTCGGTCTCCTAAAGAAGTGGATGTGGATTTTTCCGCGGTCATGGATCGCATGCGACGGCTGCGAGCCGGTATTAGTCATCATGATTCAGCGGAACGGTTTAAGGGCTTAGGGGTGGATGTCTTTTTGGGTTCTGCCAAGTTTAGCCGGACAGATCAAGTGGAAGTGGAAGGAATTAAACTCAATTTCAAAAAAGCTGTGATTGCAACAGGAGCCAGAGCCGTCACGCCGCCGGTAGAGGGGCTTAAGGAAGCCGGGTATGTTACAAACGAAAATGTTTTCTCTCTGACTGAAAGGCCGCGGCATCTCGTTGTTATTGGGGCCGGGCCGATTGGGTGCGAATTGGCGCAGGCTTTTTGCAGGTTAGGATCAAAGGTCACAATCATCGAAAGGGGACCACAATTCCTTTCCAGAGAAGACCCCGATGCCGCCAAGATTCTTTATGAGGCATTTAACCGCGACGGCATCCACCTGCGACTAAACTCCACGGTTAAAAAGGTCACGGGGTCCGGAAAAGAAAAGAAGATCCAGGTGGTCACAGACGGCAAAGAAGAGATTTTGTTTGCAGATGAAATCTTGGTTGGCGCAGGCCGGGCCCCAAACGTGGAAAATCTGAACTTAGAAGCGGCAGATGTTGTCTATGCGAAGACCGGCGTCATTGTCAACGATTATTTGCAGACCACAAACCCTAATATTTTTGCGGCGGGAGATATTTGTTTGGCCTATAAGTTTACGCATACCGCGGACGCTGCTGCCCGCATCGTTATCCAAAATGCCCTGTTCTTCAAAAGCAAGAAGTTTAGCCCCCTTATTATTCCCTGGTGTACTTATACAGATCCTGAGATTGCGCACGTGGGGATATACGAACGCGATGCCCTCAAGCAAGGCATTGAGATAAGCACGTTTACTAAACCTCTAAAGGAAGTTGACCGAGCCATCGCTGAGGGCGACAATGAAGGTTTCGTGAAAGTGCATGTTAAAAAAGGAACCGATAAAATTTTGGGCGCAACGATTGTAGCGCGGCATGCGGGAGAAATGATCAGCGAAATCACTTTAGCGATGAGAGCCAAAATAGGGCTCAGTACAATTGCTCAGGTGATCCATCCTTACCCGACACAAGCAGAAGCAATCAAACATACGGCGGATGCCTATAATCGGACGAGATTAACTCCGGTTTTTAAAAAACTCTTTTCCGCATGGCTTTCATGGAAACGTTAAACCCTGATATTGCAATAGAGCGTGGCCATCGATAAAAATCAAAAAAACTCACTTCGGCAATAATGAATCGTTGGAGGTTTCTGACTTGGCTTTTAGCTTCTATGATTGGGGTATTACTGGGTGTTGGGATCTATACATTTCGCTATGCTGAAGGTTTGTCTTATTTCAGCAAAGACCCACGCGCCTGCATGAACTGCCACATCATGAAGCCGCAGTTCGATTCGTGGCAGAAGTCCAGTCACCATACGTCGGCCTCCTGCGTGGATTGCCACCTCCCGCACAGTTTTATAAAAAAATACATTGCGAAAGCAGACAATGGTTATCGTCATTCCAAAGGGTTTACGGTACAGGATTTTCAGGAGCCCATCATGATCACCGCAGCCAATAGCAAAACACTGCAGAATAATTGCGTGCGCTGCCACGAAACAATCGTACATGGGACAGCCATGGTTCAAAACCAGAAATCCGATGCGGTCAGCTGCGTGCATTGCCACCGCTCGGTTGGTCACGGCGCAACAACCGGAATGGGACGCATCGATTAACATTCACTCAAATATAAAAGGGATCAAAAACATGAAATCAATCTTACACCATATTCTTTCCAGACTTACAACTACACGAGGACTTATCGCCATCATCATAGCGGTCGGGGTTGGGACAGCCTTATGTATATCTTTACTTATCAACATTATGGAAAGGAAAATGGAAGCAAAAAACCCTTATGTCCGCACAGTAGAGGTGACCGAGGACGACACGGACCCAAAAAAATGGGGAATAAACTGGCCCAAGGAATATGATTCTTACAAATTGACGGCTTTACCGACACACACCCGATTCGGCGGACATGGGGGAAGTGAAGCCCTGCCTCAGGAAAAAATTGACCGAGACCCGTGGCTCAAAAGAATGTTTTTTGGTTATGCCTTTTCTCTTGATTACCGCGATCGGCGGGGACATGCTTATATGCTCGAAGATCAGGAAACCACGCAGCGCCTAACCAAACCTCAGACCGGTTCCTGCCTCCACTGCCATGCTTCGGTAATGCCGCTCTACCGGCAATTGGGCGAAGGGGACGCTATGAAAGGTTTTGAAAAAAGTTTTCAGCACTCCTACAAGGATATGAACAAAATGCTGCACGACTCCGGTAATGCTCATCCGGTTTCGTGCGTGGACTGCCACGACCCGAAATCGATGCAAATACGAGTGACGCGCCCGGGGTTCATCAAAGGAATTCGGGCTTTAGCTCAATCCAATGATCCGGTGCCGCACATCCCCTCCATCCAACGTTGGCGCAGCAGTAACCGCAAAAGCCCCTACGATCCCAACCAAGACGCCACTCAAACCGAGAAACGATCTTTCGTCTGTGGGCAATGTCACGTTGAATATTACTGTTCGGGCAAGCAGCCTCTGACATTCCCGTGGGGCAAGGGGCTCAAGGCCGAAGAGATCGAGGCGTATTGGGACTCCACAAAATTTCCGGATGGATCTCAATTTTTTGATTTCGTGCATACCGAAACCGGAGCCAAAGTGATCAAGGCGCAACATCCCGAATACGAATTGTGGAGCCAGGGGATCCATGCCCGCAGCGGCGTGTCCTGCGCGGATTGCCACATGCCCTACATGCGAGATGGCGCGACCAAAGTTTCAGACCATTGGGTAAGAAGCCCTCTACTAAACATCAATCGATCCTGCCAAACCTGCCACCGGATTCCAGAAGAGGAGATCAAAGCGCGGGTGGACGTGATTCAACAAAGAAATCACGATCTGCTCCAACGAGCTGCCGCCGCCTTGATGGCGCAATTGGACGAAATCCAGAAGGCAAAAAAAGAAAGCGCCACTGAATCCCAACTCAAAGAATCTCTTGAACTGCAGCGCAAAGCCCAGTGGCGGCTTGATTTCATCGCTGCAGAAAATTCAATGGGATTTCATGCGCCCCAAGAAGCCGCGCGCATTTTAGGAGAGGCCGCAGACTATGCCCGCCAGGGTCAGGTTGCGGCGATGAAATGGAAAAAATAATGGCCTCAATGCTCCCAGAATTGCAAGAGAAGGTAAGTGCGTGTAAGCAATGTTTTCCGCTGATCTTTGATAGGTAATTGATAGTATGCTCTCAAATGGCATTTAGGATTTAACGATTTTCATAACGGATCCTAAAGGGCATATTCTTTTCAACCACCTCAAATTCCCCAACTTTCCCGTAGACACTGATTTGACTGGACATCCACAGGTGCGCCGGTGGGTCTACGCGAAAAGCTTCCTGCAGTTTCCCGGTCAACACGCGGTTATAGAGGAACCCGCGCTCCGACATCTTCTTGACCCAGTAACGCTTAGGCTGTTCATTGATGTGAAAATGGCCGCCCTGGTTGGGAGGTGCGCAGGAAAGCAAGACCCGGTCGCTGAACTGCGTGACGTTTTGCAAGAACACGTCCGAACGTTCCGGCTCAATATGCTCGCCGACTTCAAAACAAATTGCCAAGTCAAATTTTTCCGGGCGGTTAACCAAGGGTTCCGCCAGGTTTGCCAGAATAAAATCCAAAGGAAACGCGTGCTCTTTGGGCGGCACAACGCCGTCCAATGCCAAAACTTTCGCGCCCAACTGTTGGAACTGATAACCATAAACCCCGCACCCACAGCCTAAATCAGCCATTGTCCCGGGTTTAAACAGCTCATAAATTTTACCGGCAATCTTGGCGGCCGACTCAATATAAGGCCGGTTATGCCTGCCCCATTCTGCAAAAAAATCCGCTGTATAGCGCTGGTTTAATGGTTTCATTATGGATAAAACAACGTCAATTTATGAGGTTAAAATTGTACGTTTAAGAATTAATAAGCGTTTGCACTGATTCCGGAGGTCTGGCCACAACCGCACGGTCGCCCTTAACAACAATTGGGCGTTCAATCAAAACAGGGTTGTCGGATAATATTTTCAACCATTCAGATCGATTATATTTTTTATTCGCCAAATCCAACTTTGTATAGAGATCTTCTTTTTTGCGGATGATTTGTTCGGGCAGCAAACCCGCCTTCACCAATATCGCATCCAACTCTTTTACCGAAGGCGGATTCTTTAAGTATTCGATAACTTCCGGCTTGATCCCCTCAGACTCGAGCATCTCCAACACGTTTCGGCATGTGCCACATTTTGGATTGTAATAGATTTTCCAATGCATTAGTGCTCCCCTTTCAAGAGTTAACGAATTTCAAATAAAATGCTACTAAATAATTGTCACCGCTCAAATCCCCTACTGTAAAATGTTATAATTGCAAAATATTTTATAGGGGGGCGGGATAAATGATTGAACCGATGATTCTTAACCACAAAACTGCGATTCAACTCAGTTCTTTTGTCATTGCCTTAACAGTACTTTTAATCTGCGAGAGTCTCTTTGAGCGTCGGAAGTTTATTTATTCAAGAGCTCTCCGAGTTACATCTAATCTGGGCATAGCCGTTTTAAACAATATCCTGCTTAAAATAAGCTTCCCAATACTGGCCCTGGGTGCCGCACATATTGCCGAGTCCAGAAATTGGGGAATCTTTGCATGGCTAGAAAGCCCTGAATGGGTCAAAGTCCCCTGTTGTATTCTCTTATTGGACTGGGTTATTTACACTCAACATGTTGTTTTTCACAAAGTCCCGCTGTTATGGCGGCTACATCGAACCCACCACGCCGATCTGGAATTAGATGTTTCTAGCGCGATTCGATTTCACCCTCTTGAAATTCAAATCTCTATGGGAATTAAAATTGGGGCTGTCTTGCTGCTAGGTCCTCCGCCAATAGCTGTTTTCCTCTTTGAACTTCTTTTAACTCTCAATGCCATGTTTAATCATTCCAATATCTTCATCCCGGAAAATCTGGATAGATATCTTCGCTTATTTATTGTAACTCCCGATGTCCACCGAGTACACCACTCCATTTACCCGGAAGAAACTAACTCTAACTATGGGTTTAACTTTCCGTGGTGGGACCACTTCTTTCATACCTACCGCGACCAACCGCGCGATGGGCATAGGGAAATGTTAATTGGCATTGATTTATTTCGCTCAACCAAATGGCTGGCATTTCATCAGATCCTTCTGGAACCATTCGTAGATAGAAAAGATTAAATATTAATGGAGGAGAAAGCAATGAGTCGAGATTTCTCAACAAAAATAACTGG